>CACZOT010000182.1 GCA_902782795.1 uncultured Eubacteriales bacterium
AGCCGCCGCGCAGACGCCGCCCTCCAGGCCCAGATCTCCGCCCGTGAGCCAATCCCGCGAGACGGGGAACGTCTCCAGGAACGCCCCGCCCGCGCCCGTCGCGGAAAAGCCGCAGAGCCGGTACGCCACGAAGTGCCAGGCGGCGCGCAGACCCGCTGCGGCGAGCCAGCTGCTCCGTTCGTACAGCGCCGCGCAGGCGGCGGCCTGGGCGATCAGGCAGACCCACCCCCAGACGGCGCGCGGCGCGCCGATGGCGTACATGGCCGCGTCCAGGAGGACGAAGGCGGCCAAGCAGATCCATCTGTTCCAGCGGCCGCGCGCCTCGGGCCAGAGCAGGCCGCCGATGAGCGCCTCCGGGGCCAGGGCGCTGCCAAGGGCCGCCGCCAGGGCGGAGAGCTCGAAAAAGAGGCCCGTCCCCCCGGACGGCGCGCTGCGCACGCTGTCCGTCAGGCGCAAAAGGGCGAAGGCCGCCAGGGCGCACAGGCATCCTATGCCCGCGCCGGTCAGAAAATGCCCGCCCCGCCATTGTAACGCCCGCTTGGCGAAAAAACGCGCCGCGAGGGCCGCGCATCCCAGGCAGAGCAGCCCTTGCGCGGACGCGGCGAGGCTCCCCCAGGAGGCGATCAGCGCGCGCATCCAGCCCGGCGCGTACGGGTACGTCCGCCCGCTCAGGCCCCAGGACCGCGCGAGCGCACCGTAGAGAGCGCCCGTCCCCCACAGGGAGAGGGCCGCCGCCGCGGCGTACAGAACAGCGCCCGCCAGGGCCGCCAGCCAGCCCGGGCTCCTTCGTTTCATGGAACGCTCCTTTTTCGGGATCAATCGCAAGGACCGGCGGCCTTCTATGCAAAGAGCCGCCGGTCGCGCTCCCGGTCAGAGACCGGGAGGATCAGAGTTCGTCTTTCTCCGCCTCGGGGGCTTCCTCCGGCGCGGGCGCTTCGGGAGCCTCGTCGGCCGAGGGCTCTTCCCCGGCGGGAACGGCTTCCTCCGCGCCGTCGGCGGCGGGCGCCTCAGGCCAGTTGATCTTCACGCCCTCTTCCTCCGGCTCCTCCGCCGGGGCCGCGGGCTGCTCAGGCTCGGCCGGCTCCTCCTCGAAGCGGGCTCCGCAGGCGGCGCAGAAACGCGCGTTGTTCGGGCAGACCTCTCCGCACTCCTTGCAGCGGCGCACCTGGCGGGTCTTGTCGATCTGCGTCTGGATGGCGGCGATCTCCTCCTGCAGCGCATCGATCTGGGCGCAGAGCTCCTCGAGCGCGCCGTCGTCGCGGCCCTGGGCGCGCGCCTGGCAGTACGCCTTGCCGATCTGAGCGTAGAGGCGCTCCTCCTCGGTCTTTTTCACGGCGATCTGGCCGTTGAGCTTGGTCGTTTCCGCGACTTCCTTCGCGCGCTGGGCGAAGCTGCGCGCGGTATCCCCGGCGCGCTTACCGAAATCATCCCAAAAAGCCATCGTTTCACACTCCTTCCCCGTGCGATACAGCGGGTCCTGGCAAATGTTTCGATCCATCTTCGGGGCGAATCCGCCCCTATACGCATAGCATACCCCATTTTGGCGAAAAATTCAACCGTTCGGTTCCATCCGCAAGCGAGGGGGATGCCCATGGCGACCATATTCATCCGCGCCGTCCTACTCTATGCCCTGCTCATCGCGGCCATACGCGCCCTGGGCAAGCGGCAGCTGAGCCAGTTTCAGCCCTACGAATTCGCCCTGAGCATGGTCTTCGCGGACCTGGTGGCGACGCCCATCGCCGATATCTCCACCCCGCTTTTGCACGGGATGATGCCCATCGCGGCGCTGATCGTCCTGCACACAGCCCTGACCGTGGCCTGCATGCGCTCGGACCGGGCGCGATCCTTCATCTCCGGCCGTCCGGCGATCGTGGTCAGCGGCGGCATAATCGACGAGGGGGAGCTGCGCCGCCTCTCCATGAGCGTCGCGGACCTCATGGAGGGCATCCGGGAGTGCGGTATCCTCGATCCCGGCGAGGTGGAGGCGGTGATCGTCGAGGCGGACGGCAGCGTCAACGCCTTCCGCAGGAAGGAGTGCGAGCCTCCCTCCGCGCGCGATCTGGGCCAGGCCCCCGCGCGGGAGGGCATCGCGCTGCTCGTCGTCATGGACGGGAAGGCGCAGCGGGCCAACCTCGCCCTGGCTGGGAAGGACGAGGCGTGGCTCCGGGGCCTTCTCGCCGGGGAAGGGATCGCTCCGGAGGGAGTGCTGCTCGGCTCCCTCGCCACCAGCGGCCAGATGCGCCTTCAGGAAAGAAACGGCCGGGTGACCACGATAAACGCCATGCCGCCGGGCGAAGCGCGCTGGTGAGGCAGAAAGCGAACAGGAGGGATGCCAGGATGCGAAAAACGATCGTCATGTCCTGTATGGTGCTGGCCGCCGCCATCGCTGTGTGCCTCTGGAGCGACGCCTTCATCGAGCGCGCCGTCGGCCGTACGGACAGGGCGCGTCTTCAGGCCATGGAGCGCTCGGAAGCTGGGGACACAGCCGGGGCCGCCGAGGCCGTCGCGCGGCTGGCGACGGGCTGGCGGGAAGCCGCGCCTCTCATGGAAATGCTGACCTCCCACGAGGACATCCACCGAGTGCAGGAGGCTGTCGTCAGCGCCAGAGTTTTGCTCCGCTGTGGGGACTCCGTTGGATTCGCTGAGAGTATGGCCCTGCTCGGCGAGAGCCTGGAGCACATCCGCCGCCTGGAGACCGTCTCTCTGGCGAATATCTTCTGACGCTTCGCGATGCCCCTGTGCGGGGGACCCCGGGAGGCGGCCTGA
>CACZOT010000183.1 GCA_902782795.1 uncultured Eubacteriales bacterium
CCAAGTATCCGCGCGTCCGCAGGACGCGCGGATACTTGGCGCACGCTCATACTCAAAGGGGGGCGTGCAGAGGGGGCGCAGCCCCCTCTGCAGGGGCGGCGCTCGTGAGAGCGCGCGGAGCCCCTTTCCCGGTTCGAAAGAATCCTCTTAGGATCCGCCTCCCTTCCGCTGCCGGGGGCACTCTTTCCCGCGCCGCGGGGAAAATCTTAACGGCCCGCACGCGCCGCCCGCATTGACAGACCGCGCGCGCGCATGGTATAACGAAAACCAGCCGCACAGGCGGAAAACAGCGTCGGAGGGGCGAAAGCGTCATGGCAACGCCGGTCATTATTCTCCTGTTCGTTCTTGGTCTCGTTCTGATCATCAAATGTGGGGACCTGTTCGTGGACGCCGCCGTTTGGATCGCCGAGGCGTCCGGCATGCCGAAATTCCTCATCGGCGCGACGATCGTCAGCCTGGCCACGACCATCCCGGAGCTGCTCGTCTCGCTCCTGGCGGCGGCCGAGGGCAGCGTAGGCATGGCCTGCGGCAACGCCATCGGCTCCGTGACGGCCAACCTAGGCCTGATCATGGGCATCTCCGTCGTGTGCATCCCCGCGGTGATCCACCGGCGCGACATCGCCTTCAAGGGCGTTTTGATGATCGCCGCGGCTGCTCTCCTCTGGGCGTTCTGCGCGGGCGGCGCGCTGAGCATCGGCGGTTCCATCGTGCTGCTGCTTCTGTTCGCCTCGTATGTCGCCTACAACGTCCTCGACGCGCGCCGTTCCCGTCAGGCCAGCGCCGAGGAAGAGCGCGATCCCATCACCCGCAAAGACATGGGCGTCAGCATCCTGAAATTCCTCATCGGCGCGGCGGGCATCGCCATCGGCGCGAACCTGCTCGTGGAGAACGGCTCGGAGCTGGCGCGCCTCATGGGCGTTTCCGAGGCCATCATCGGCGTGACCCTCGTGGCCATCGGCACCTCGCTCCCCGAGCTCGTCACCACTATCACCGCCATTTCCAAGAAGCAGTCCTCCCTCTCCATCGGGAATATCATCGGCGCGAACGTGATCGACCTGACGCTCATCCTGCCCCTGTGCGCCGTGATCTCGGGCAAGGCCCTGCCAGTGCTCGATCAGACCCGCCTGCTGGATCTGCCCGTCTGCCTCGGCTTCTGCCTCGTCGCCATCGTGCCCGCGCTCGCCGCCAAGCGTTTCCACCGCCTCACCGGCGTCGCGATGCTGCTCGGCTACGCGGCGTACGTGGTCGTCCTGTGCCTGCGGTTCGCGGTGTAGACGCGGGCCTTCCGCCAGGGGGGATGGTTCCCCCTGGGCCCTTCATTTGGGGGCTTAATAAACACAAGCTCCGGTATCCTTTCGCAAGGGTACCGGAGCCTTTTATTCTGTGAAGCGATTCTTAAGGGACGAAATCCCTTAAGCAGAGGCGCGGGGGGCAGAGTCCCATGCCAGGGTCCAGGGGCGGAACCCCTGGCGGACTTACAGCAGCGGGATCCCACGCGCGGAGAACAGTTCGCGCACCTCGTCGGGCCAGACGGAGCACTGCACCTCCGCGATATGGGCCTTGCGCAGCAGGAGCATGCACAGGCGGCTCTGGCCGATGCAGCCGCCGATGGTGAGGGGCACGGAATCGCTGAGCACGGCGCGGTGGAAGGGCAGTTCCATGCGATCGAGGGCGTTGGCGGCGCGCAGCTGGCGGAACATCGCGGCCGCGTCCACGCGGATGCCCATGCTGGAGATCTCCATGGCGCAGCCGAGGACCGGGTGCCAGTAGATCAGATCGCCGTTGAGCGTCCAATCGTCGTAGTCCGGCGCGCGCCCGTCGTGGCTCGCGCCGTCCGAAAGCGGCCAGCCGATCTGCGAAACGAACACCGCCCCCTTGTCTCGGGCGATACGGTTTTCGCGCTCCTTAGGCGGGCAGTCCGGGTAGAGCGCGCGCAGCTCCTCGCTCGTGATGGTGAACAATTCCGCCGGCAGCGCGGGTCGCAGCGAAGGGAAGCGCCCGTACACCACCGCCTCGCTCTCCAGGATCGCGCCGTGGATCTTCGCGGCGGTGTGGTAGAGATAGTCCAGCGAGCGCTGCCCGCGCAGGATGACCTTCTCCCAATCCCACTGGTCCACGTAGACGCTGTGGAGGTTGTCCGTCTTCTCATCGCGGCGGATGGCGTTCATATCGGTATAGATGCCGTCGCCCGGCTCGTAGCCGTATCGGCCCAGGGCGTCGCGCTTCCACTTTGCCAGGGACTGCACCACCTGCACCTCGTCGCCCGGCGCGTCCATCGTATCGAACGTCACCTTGCGCTCCACGCCGTTCAGATCGTCGTTCAGGCCCGTCTCCCTGCGCACGAACAGCGGCGCCGAGACGCGCGTCAGGTTCAGCGCGCCCGCCAGCTGGCGCTGGAAGCAGTCCTTCAGGGTGCGGATGGCCTGCTGCGTGTATTTCAGGGAAAGAAGGCTTTCGTAGCCCTCGGGGAGGGAATGGCTCGGCTTTTGCTGCATCATTCGGATCATCTCCCTGCAGATCTATGGGGGATATTCTACCCGTTTTCCCGCCTTTTCGCAAGTTCCTTTTGCCAAATCATCCAAATAAACCGCGCGGCGGAGGCGGACGCGCGGGGCAAAAATCAACTTTTTCTGATAAATATTTCAGAAGTATTGCAAAATGTGTAGATTTTTATTTGCATATGGTGTATAATAGCCTTCGGGTTGGTATAACCCCGAGAACGCCATCCCGGACCGACCGCGCGCATCCAGCGCGTCTTACGGAGGAAAACGATGAAAAAGCACAGTTCAAAAGCGATGCTTCTGGCCCTGGCGCTGATCGTGGCGATGGTTCTGCCTACGTTCCCGGCGCGGGCCGACCAGACGGCCGTCGTCTGCGTGGCGAGCGCGCCGGTGTATACCACGCCGCACGCCTCCACCGCCCAGCAGATGGGCACGCTGAAGAAGGGCGCCCAGGTGACGGTGCGCGCCGTCAGCGGCGGCGTGGCGAAGATCACCATCAGCGGCAAGACGGGCTATATGAACGCCGCCATGCTCGACTGCGGCGGCTCCACCCCGACTCCGGCGGCCGCTCCTACTTCCTCTTCCTCTTCCAATACCGGCACGGCGAACGTCTCCACACCCGCCGCTCCCACTGCGAGCGCTTCCGGCCAGAAGGCCCTCGTCACCGCGGACCGCCTCACCGTGTACCGCGCCGCCTCCACGAGCGCGGGCACCCTGGGCGCCATCCGTAAGAACGTGAGCGTGACCGTCCTCGCCGTGAACGGCAACTGGGCGGCCATCCGCGTCGCGGGCAAGACGGGCTATGTCTCCGCCTCCGGGCTGTCCATCGGCTCCACCGGCAATTCCGGCTCGACCGCCACCACGCCCGCCCCGGCCCAGACCGCCGCGACCCCCGCGGCTTCCACGCCCGCGCCGGCCGTCTCCTCCGGCAACACCGCCACGGCGAAGACGAAGATCAAGTTCTACACGAAGGCCTCCACCTCCTCCAACACCTACGGCACCTTCAGCGCCGGCGCGACGATGGATGTCCGCGCCGTGAGCGGCCAGTGGGCGAAGGTGGTCTACAAGGGAAAGAGCGGCTTCGTGCTCCTGAGCGGCCTGGAGATGAGCGGCTCCTCCGCCGGCGCGTCTTCCACCCCCGCCCCCTCCGCCTCGGCCCAGCCGAGCGCCGGGTCCTCCACGGGCTACACGCACAAGGCCATCACTACCGCTTATCTCTACCAGAAGCCCAGCACCTCCGCGAAGGTGCTCAAGAAGCTCTCCGTGGGCACGCAAGTCACGGTCAAGGGCGAGAGCGGCGGCTGGCTGAAGGTCACCACCGGCGGCGTGACCAGCTACGCCCTGGAGAAGGATTTCATCGAGATCAGCTCCAAGAGCACGGGCCTGGTCGTGGCCAGCACGGTCACGGTCTACTCCTCCGCGAGCCTGAGCGCTCCGGCCATCGGCACCCTCTCCGAAGGCGCTACGGTGGATCTCTACGCCTCCAGCAACGGCTGGGCGAAGGTCCTGTTCAACGGCAGCAAGGGCTATGTGCTCACCAGCCGCCTGGTCGTGGGCGCTTCCACCTATACCACCCTCAAGACCGGCGACAGCGGCACCGGCGTGCGCACGCTCCAGGACCGTCTGGAGAAGCTGGGCTACTTTGACGGCGTGCCCGGCGGCAACTACGGCTCCATCACCGCCTCCGCCGTGAAGCGCTTCCAGAACCAGATGGGCCTGAACGTCACCGGCACGGCCAACAACGCCACGCAGGCGGCCCTCTTCTCCGACAAGGCGCCCTATTCCGGCATCCTCACCTCTTCCCTGAGCACCGGCGCCAAGGGCGAGCTCGTCACCCGCCTGCAGACGCGCCTGCTCTACAAGAGCTACTACACCGGCAACGTCGGCGGCACGTACGATACCGCCACCTCCAACGCCGTCAAGGCCTTCCAGAAGAAGGCGGGCCTCTCCCAGACCGGCTCGGCCGACGCCTCCACCCTCAAGGCGCTCTTCGCCCCGAACGCGCCCGCGGGCTCCGTCTCTAGCGGCTCCAGCTCCGTCTCGCTCGATCCGCCTGACCTCAACAGCGGCAACGAGGATATCGAGACCGTCATCCGCTGGGCCGTCGCCCAGCTCGGCAAGCCGTACGTTTACGGCTCCTCCGGCCCGAATTCCTTCGATTGCTCCGGCCTGACCTATTTCTGCTTCAAGAAGGTCGGCATCACCCTGCCGCGCTCGGCCTACGACGTGGGCTACTCCAATTCCCTCGGCGAGCGCATCCCCTACGAGGAACTGCGCCGCGGCGACGTCGTCTGCTTCAACACCATCGCCGACAGCGATCTGTCCGACCACGTCGGCATCTACCTGGGCAACGGCCTCTTCATCCATTCGCCCCACACCGGCAGCAACGTCCTCATCGCCTCCATGACCAGCGGGTACTACCTGCGCAATTACTCCTGGGCCAGGCGGCCGATCAAGTAACGGTTGATTTGAGGGGACTCTGTCCCCTGCCAGGGGGGAATGATTCCCCCTGGGCTCCTCGCTTTGGGAAAGAAGAAAGGTTCCGGTATCCTTTTGACAGGATACCGGAGCCTTTTTTTCTTTTCGAGGAAACAGCGAAGCTTATGTGCTGTACCAATCCCTCAAGGCGGGATTGTTAAGGGCCTTTGGCCCTTAAGCGGAGGTCCAGTGGAGGAGCCCCTGGCGCCCCCGAGGAGCGTCACTCCTCGTCGTCGAGATCGTCTTCGTCCTCGTCGTCGGCCTCTTCAGGGGCCTCGGGGACGTCGATATTCCCAGCCTGGAACTCGCTGCGGACCATGTCCTCGATCTCGTCGAGGATCTCGGGATGCTCGTTCAGGTAGACGCGGGTGTTCTCTCGGCCCTGGGCGATGCGCTGGTCCTTATAGGAGAACCAGGAGCCGCTCTTTTTGATGATGTCGCGCTCGATGGCGATATCGAGCAGGCCGGCGGAGCGGGAGACGCCCTCGCCGAACATCATATCCACCAGGCAGGTCTTGAACGGCGGCGCCACCTTGTTCTTGACGACCTTGATCTTGGTGCGGTAGCCGATGATGTTGCTGCCTTCCTTGATGGGCTCGCCGCGGCGGATATCCAGGCGGATGGTGGCGTAGAACTTGAGCGCCTTGCCGCCGGTGGTGGTCTCCGGGTTGCCGTAGGCGATGCCGACCTTCTCGCGCAGCTGGTTGATGAAGATGACCACGGCGTTCGTCTTGGCGATGACGCCGGTCAGCTTGCGCAGAGCCTGGGACATCAGGCGCGCCTGCAGGCCGACATGGCTGTCGCCCATGTCGCCCTCGATCTCCGCCTTGGGGACGAGCGCGGCCACCGAGTCCACCACCACGATATCGATCGCGCCGGAGCGGACCAGCTCTTCGGTGATATCCAGGGCCTGCTCGCCGTTGTCCGGCTGCGCCACGTACAGCTCGTCTATATCCACGCCCAGCTTCTTGGCGTAGACCGGGTCCAGCGCGTGCTCCGCGTCGATAAAGGCCGCGGTGCCGCCCATCTTCTGGGCCTCGGCCACCGCGTGCAGGGCGATGGTCGTCTTACCGGAGGACTCCGGCCCGTAGATCTCGATGATGCGCCCGCGCGGGAAGCCGCCCACGCCCAGCGTGAAATCCAGGCGCATGATGCCCGTGGGGATCACGTCCACCTGCGTGTTGGCGCTATCGCCCAGCTTCATCAGCGAGCCCTTGCCGAAATCCTTTTCGATCTTGCTCAGCGCCACTTCCAGCGCCTTTTTGCGCTCGTCGCCGAATTTCTGCGTCGCGATCGGCTTATCCTTTTTCTTGTCGGCAGCCATGTGCGTCCCTCCATGCGTTCATTTCTCGTATGGGAAGATTATAACACAAACCCGGGCCCCGCGCCAGAGGGGCGCATGTTAAAATACGCATTTTGGTGCGCATCATTCCGAGGCCGTTCTGCGCGCCTCCAGACCCGCCGCCAAGGCCAGCGCCAGGAACACGGCGGGCGTGGTCTCCGGCTGGGCGATGTTGAAGACGGACTGCGCCAGGTGCGCGCACAGGGCCACGAACAAAGCGAAACCCGCCGCGCTCTCCCTGGCCCGCCAGGCCGAGTGCAGCGCCGCCCCGACCAGTACGAGATAGCCCGCCAGCCCCGCCGCTCCCACGGTGATGAGCAGCTGCAGCAGCTCGTTGTGGGCGTTGTCGAAGAGGATGCCGGTGAGGGAGACCATCTCGTCGTAGCACTTCTCCACCAGGAGCGGCCGGAGGCTGTCCGGCCCCACGCCGAAGATCTTCCGCAGGGGCGGCAGCTCCCGCCAGAGCGCGGCCGTCTTGCGCCAGATGAAGCCCCGGAAGGTGCCCCAGTTGGCGTCCATGCGCAGCGCCGCGAGGGGCGGTTCGGCCTCGGGGGCGATCCAGGTATAATACACGATCAGCCCCGCCGCCGCGATTGCCGCCAGCGCCGCCAGGACGACCGCCGCCTTCTGCGCCCGCCGCAGCCCTCTGACCAACGCGGGCCGCTCGGGCAGGAGCATGAGCGCCG
Source organism: uncultured Eubacteriales bacterium (assembly GCA_902782795.1). Taxonomy (GTDB): domain Bacteria; phylum Bacillota; class Clostridia; order Christensenellales; family Aristaeellaceae; genus UBA1224. Next base: position 7,008 of record CACZOT010000183.1, read on the forward strand.
CAGCCAGCCCCAACAGGACGAGACCGCCCGCGATCATCGCAACAGGCGCGCGCAGGAGCGTGCGGGCGATGGAATCGTACAGCTCCATATAGTACCCGCGCCGGAGGATGAGCGCCCGGCGCAGCAGGAAGGTCGCCAGGCACGCCGAGCCCGGCAGGAGGAGGATCCGCCCCGCGTCCCTCTGGCTGCGGCAGGGGACGGCCACGACGGCCACGCCCAGCGCGGCCATGCCTACCATGCCGCTTTCCGAGCGCGCCGCGAGCACGCCCATCCAGCACAGGTCGAACGCGGCCAGAAAGAGCCAGCGCCGCCCGCTCTCCAGGCGCAGGAAGAGCCCTGCGGCCAGGGCGGCGATCAGGCACAGGTAGGCGCTGAAGAAGTTGATGTTGCCGATGGTGGAGATGAAATCGTTCCGGTAGACGGTCTGGAGCGACTGCACGTAAAACCCCAGGGGATCGTACCCCAGGAAGTTCAGGACGCCCAGCGCCGCGCAGACGGAACCGCTCGCGACCAGCGCCGTCTCGATCCAGCGCGCGGCGCGGCCCTCCTCCAGCGCGGCGGAGGCGCGCAGGCCCAGGGCGAAGAGGATCGAAAGGCTCAGATAGAACCAGCCCCCCGCGCAGCGGCCGCCGCTGCCCGTCCAGGCGGCGAGGCGGTCCCCCGCCAGGCACGTGGAGACGAGCGCCGCGACGGTCAGCGCGCCCATGCCGATCTCCGCCA
>CACZOT010000184.1 GCA_902782795.1 uncultured Eubacteriales bacterium
GTAGGGCTACGCGGGGCGCACCGCTCGGGACGGCCTTCGGCCACCCCCTCGCGACGCGCCCCTCCCTCCCGCGCGCGAAAGGCAGCGAGAAGCTGAAAGGCACGGAGCCCGCGAGACCGGGGCAATCGGGATCCTTTCGCTGGGACTGCAATGCCTCGTGCTCCTCCTGCTGGCCCGACAAGGAAGGAGTTTGCACTGGCCAAACCGGACTCAGAAAACAAGAATCGCGATTCGGTCTCGCGGGTCGATCCGCATCGGAACGCAGAGGGCCGCGAGCGCGGGCCACAGGGCGGCGAAGGCGCCGACGGCTGCAGCCGTCGGCGCCTTCGCGCAAAACGTTCCCCAGAAACAAGCGAATACTGCAGCAGGGAAGAAAGTCAAAGAATCGGTCTCGCGGGCCGCAGTCCATCAAAGAACAGATACGCCCCGCGCGCGGGCTGCAGGGCGGCGCAGGACCTCGACGGCTTCAGCCGTCGGGGTCCTGCGCGCAAGCGTCTTTCTCCCGGGGCGAACATCCTATTCGAGCGGGAACGTTACGCGCGCGAATTCCAGAAGATGCGGAAGCAGGTTCTCATAGCCGCAGTTCTCGTATTCCTTGCTCTGATTGCGACGGGCGTTCTCGTGATACTCCAATCCGCCTTTGGTGCTGATCTCGATCGTCACCGCCGCGAAGGAGTGATTGCGCAGGATGAGCTCGTCCGCGTGTGCGTCCAGGTCCTCGTAAAGGCACAGGGGCAGCGTCTCTCCGTTTAGATCGAGCCCCAGACGCCCATAGTCTTCGCTGAATACGAGTCCGTTTGCCAGCTCGAGAGCATACTCCCGGATTCCGCCGCTGTCCCAGCCGCGCATCGGCTCCTCGGCCTCAACGACGGCGTATTCCGCCCCTTCACTGCTCAGGAAGGAACGCACCGCCTCGGCCAGCAGGGCGCACAGCGCCTCGGAGCTTGCGGTAAGATAGGGGAGGCCGCCGTGGATGTACCGGCCGTACTGCTCATAATCCAGGAGAAGATAGGCGGAGTCGATATAATGCTCCAGCCAGCCCATGATCGCTCGGGTCTCGGGCTCGCTGCCGAGAGACGGGCCGGGATAATCCGCGGAGCCGGGAGTCGTGGCGCGGTAGGCCTGACGTGACCCGACGGCGAGCTGCCCCGCCTCGGAGGTGGGGAAATTCTGCCCCAGGTCCACGCCGGAGGCGTTGGCGCGCCAATCCACATAGGGGCGTTCGTCGAGAATGGCGCGGCCGTCCGGGTTGCAGCAGGGGATGGCGACCACAGTAAACTCCTGCAGGAGCGCAGCGATCTCGCCGTCCGGGTCCTCCTCCGCGGCCGAGATCAGCGCGCAGAGCTGGCGCAGGATGTAGGATGTACCTGCTGTTTCCCGCGCGGAGAGCCCACCGGTCAGGAGCACCGTCTGCGCGCCGGACCCGACCGAGACGCTGTAGATGCGCCTCCCCTCCACGCTCGTGCCGATGGAGACGAGACGCACGCCAGGATGCGCGGACATCGCCAGCAAAAGCGCCTCGATATCCGAATATGTGTAGGCCTCCAGAAGATCGTAGGAGAGCGGTTCCGTACTGGCCGAGGTGATGATCTCCACCCAGCCTTCGCAGGAGAGCGCTTCGAGATAGTCGTCCTCCGCCATGCCAATCATGGTGAATTGCGCGCGCCCCTCTGCGGTGGCGTTCATCTCTTCAATGGACAGCTCCGCAGACCCCTGCCTGACGATCAGGACCAGGAGGAGCAGGAGCGCGAAACAGCGTTTATTCATGGCGGATGGTCTCCTTACGATTGGTTTGCCAATGCTGTACGAAGAGATGATACCATGTTTATGCGGAGAATGCAAAAGGAGATGGGGAACGGCTGCGCGTGGTGCGAGTCCGGCCTGCGGGCCGGACTCGCACCACGCCGCCCTATAGCCCGCGCGCGAAAGGGAGAGATCCAAGCGGCCTTGCCGGCCCGCGAGACCGGATCTCCTGGGATCCTGTCCATCCCCTGTATTGCTTGGCGGAAGAACCGACCGCGTAGAGGTCGGAGCGGGAGGGCTCCGAGCCGAAAAGGCCCGATTACCACGGCGCATAGACGGGCGTTCATGGGAAGGCCAAAGAATCGGTCTCGCGGGCTGCAGTCCGTCAAAGAGCGCATCCGCCCCGCGCGCGGGCTATAGGGCGGCGCAGGTTCCCGACGGCTAAAGCCGTCGGGAACCTGCGCGCAACCGTGATCCCCCCTCCGGAAGCGCGCTTCAGGATCAGCCCTCTCCTCCGGAAAATACAGGCCTTGCGAGCAGCGCGGCGCATTCCTCGGCCAACACGCCGCCCTCGGCCGGACAGGTCCAATCGAAGGCGGGGTCCTCGGTCAGGCGATATAGGCTCCCCGCGCAGCCACGCGCCGGATCCCAGGCGCCGAATACCAATCGCCCCAGCCGTGACGCGACGATCGCCCCGCCGCACATGGCGCAGGGCTCAAGCGTCACGTACAAAGTCGCTTCGGAAAGTCTTCTGCTGCCGATCGCCTGCGCTGCCCGCCGAAGGGCCAGAACCTCCGCGTGGGCGGTCGGATCAGCCGAACGTTCGCGCTCGTTGTGGGCGCGTGCGACGATCGCGCCACCCAGCGTCACGACCGCTCCGACGGGGATCTCTCCCTCCTCCAGGGCGATTCGCGCCTCGGCGAGGGCCTCCCGCATCATCGCTTCATCCAAGGGTGAGATCATTTCTTCGCGCCCCCTGTTCCGTTTGGGAAAAATATGTTATACTGATACCGCGGGGCGTTCCCGCTTCCCGCCGGGCAAGGACATTATACCAGAAAAACGCGGAGCATGCAGGAGGAATGGACAAATGAGCGAAAAACTTCGGATCGGCATCATCGGTACGGGCGGCATCGCGCACAGCCACATGAGGAGCTATCTGCAGATGGACGACGTGGAGATCGTCGGCGCTTCGGACATCGTGCCGGGCAAGGCGCGCGCCTTCCTGGATGAGTTCGGCCTCACCGGCGTTCCTGACTTCACGGATAACGACCGCCTCCTCGCCCTCAAGCCGGACGGCGTCTCCGTCTGCACCTACAATACCCAGCATCACACCTGCGCCTGCGCCGCGATGAAGGCGGGTGTGAACGTCCTGTGTGAGAAGCCCATGTCCGTGACGCTGGACCAGGCTGTGCAGATGGCCCGCACCCAGGTGGAGACCGGCAAGATCCTCACCATCGGCTTCCAGCCCCGCTATGGCGCCAATATGCACATGATCAAAGACCTCATCCAGTCCGGCGAGCTCGGCCACGTCTACTACATCCAGACCGGCGGCGGCCGCAGGCGCGGCATCCCCGGGAGAACCTTCGTGCACAAGAAGTACGCGGGCGTCGGCTGCCTGGCCGATATCGGCTGCTATGGCCTCGATATGGCCCTGAATTCCGTTGGCTACAGAAAGCCCGTCACCGTCTCCGCCTACGCCTCCGACTATTTCGGCAAGAACCCCAAGTACTACCAGGGCGAGTTCGACGTGGATGATTTCACCTGCGCGCTGGTCCGCTTCGAAGACGGCCTCGTGCTTGATTTCCGCATGAGCTGGGCCATGCACATGGATACCATGGGCGACACGCTCTTCCTCGGCACCGAGGCTGGCCTGAAGGTCAAGAGCCCGCATCCGGAGGTCAACTGGGGCGGCGCCTGGGATGGCGGCGTCGGCGATATCTACATGTACAAGGATATCGGCGGCAATCAGGTGGAGATCAAGGTCCCCAAGAAGGTGGAGGACGACAAAAAGAGCTTCTTCTTCCTCAAGTGCCGCGATTTCTGCGACGCCATCATCAATAACGGCCCCTCGCCGATCCCGTGGCAGCAGATCATTTATAACCAGGCCATCATCGACGGGATCATTCGTTCCAGCGAGCTGAAGCGGGAAGTCGAGGTCGTCATCCCGGAGATCTGAACAGATCAATGGAAGTTCACGCCATTTCTGCATAAGTATTGAATGCGTTTCTGCGCGCGGGGAGCATCCGGCTTGCGAGCCGGATGCTCCCCGCGCCGCCCTATAGCCCGCGCGCGAAGCGCTGCGCTCGCCGAAGACGTACCGGCCCGCGAGACCGGATCTCCTTCGTTCCTCTCCCGGGCCGCAGTATGCAAGGAGGAAAACCACAGGCGTATTGGGCCGGCTTTGGAGGGCCGGGAGCCGCCGGGACCCGCTTTGCACTCTCCCCAAAACAAGCGGGGACGAAGCCGGAGAGAATCGATCTCGCGGGCGCTGAGATGTGTATACGCTCGAAGGCTCAAGCGCGGGCCACAGGGCGGCGCGGAGGGGAGTCGGCCAAGGGCCGACTCCCCTCCGCGCGCGGCGTCATCTCCAAGGGAAAAGCGCGACGGCTGCGCCGTACGCCTGCTGTCACCTCCTCTGCCTTTGGCAGAGGAGGTGACAGCGGCCCCTGTGCGGGGGACCCCGGGAGGCGGCCTCAGGCCGCCTCCCGGGGTCCCCCGCAC
>CACZOT010000185.1 GCA_902782795.1 uncultured Eubacteriales bacterium
CCCCCGGTCGCGCGTGCCGGCGGCTCCAAGAGACGCCGGCGATCGGCTGTGATTCCCGATCAGCGGACCGGCGGGCGCTGCCCACGGTCGCGCGTGCCGGCGGCTCCAAGAGACGCCGGCGATCGGCTAGAAGTTGAAATACAGGAACGTCGTCACACCCGAAAGCGAGAGCACCGACCAGGCGATCAGCACCACCGCCACGAGCGCCGCGCCCTTCGTGGGGCGGAACCGCTCCAGGCGCTCGTGCACGTTCTTCAGGCCGACGGAGGCGAACATCGCGAAGGCCAGCAGCAGCGCGAGGGGCAGCCATTCCGGCAGCTTCGCGAAGGCGAGGACGTTGTTCATGAGCAGGTCGAACTCCGTCTTCATGACCGCCTGGCTCATGGCCGCGCTCACCCGCCCGAAATCAAAGGCGAAGACCCGCTTCCAGAGCAGCACCGCGTCCGGCACCGTGTCGGCCCGGAACATCGAAATGTTAAACAGGTTCAGCAAAAACGTGATCGGCCAGAGGATCCAGGCGGGCGTGGCCTTTATCTGCTTTTTGAACAGGCGGCAGAAGACCAGCATCAGCCCGTAGGCCATGCCGAAGAGGATGTACGTCCAGCCCGCGCCGTGCCACAGGCCCGAGAGCGAGAAGACGATCATCGTGTTCAGGCAGGCGCGCGCCACGCCCCGGCGGCTGCCGCCCAGGGGGATGTAGACGTAGGTCGTGAAAAAGCGGGTGAGGGTGATGTGCCACCGCTCCCAGAAGCCCGCGATGGTGCTGGCCCGGAAGGGGGAGTTGAAGTTCACCGGCAGCTCGATATTGAACAGGAGCGCGCAGCCCGCGGCGATATCGCAGTAGCCGGAGAAATCGAAGTAGATTTGGAGCATATAGCCCAGCATGGCAGCCAGGGCGCTGGTGGAATTGAGCTGGGGGATCGTCGCGTAGGCCACGTTCACCGCCCCGCCGATGGTATCGGCGATGAGCACCTTCTTGGCCAGGCCGAAGCCCAGCGCGTACAGGCCCTTGAGCATGTTCTCCGCGTTGGGGCGGGCGTTCTTCTCGTCGGCGAACTGCGGCACGATCTCGCTGTGCAGGACGATCGGCCCCGCCACCAGCTGGGGGAAGAAGGCCACGAACAGAGCGTAATCGAGGAAGCCGTAATCCGGCACCTTGCCGCGGTAGCTGTCCGCCATGTAGCTGAGCTGCTGGAAGGTGTAAAAGCTGATGCCCAGCGGCAGCACCAAGTGCAGCAGCCGCAGGTGCGTCCCCAGGATGCCGTTGATATTGCCGATGAAGAAATCGTAGTACTTAAAATAGAACAGCACCCCGAGGTTCGCAATCAGCCCCGCCGCGAAGGCCGCCTTGCGCAGGGCCGGCGCGCGCCGCGGGCGCATGAGGCGGTTCATGGCGAAGTTGAACACGACGCTCCCGCCGATCAGCAGCAGGTACCACCAGTTGAAAAAGCCGTAAAACCACAGGCTCATGCCGAGCAGGTACGCCTTGGCGAGGCTGTGCTTTTCCAATTTGTGCAGCAGGAAATACCCGCCGACCGTCAGCGGCAGGAACAGCAGCAGGAAAATGTAAGAATTAAAGAGCATCTAGATCCCTCTTGTGCAGCCAGTTTATCGCTCGATCTCGCGCGCCTCGATCCCGGTTATACCGCAGATCCCGTCGACGACCTCCCGCGCGGAGCCCGTCAGGGGCAGATACATGGCCTCGGCCGTGCAGATGCCCTCGCCCGAATGGCTGTACACGCAGGCGGCGCACACCTGCGCGCCCTCCTTCACCAGCAGGACGATCGCCGCCCTGGGCATGCCCTCCGGCTCCAGATAGCAGCGCGACGCGCGGCAGACGGAGCTGGCGCTCAGCGCCTGGGAACCGCCCTTGGCGGCCTGCTGCGTCACGAGGCTGTTGGCCGAAAAGAGCCGCTCGGCGATGGCCATCTGCGTCTCGTTCAGGGAAGCCGCCAGCTCCGGCGAATACGCCGCCAGCATGCTGCGGAGCGTCTCGGCCGGGTCGAACTCGATCAGCCAGAGGGCGTCCGGCTCGTGGCAGCCCTCCCCGCCGTAGCCCTCCAGCAGGGTCGCCGTATTCTCCGGCAGGCCGAGCAGCTGCTCCAGCATGCCGCACAGGGCGATCTCGTCCACCTCGGCGGCCAGCTCGCAGGCCGTCTCCCGGTAGAAGGCGTCCGTATCCGCAAAGGCGCAGGCGATCAGCGTCAGCGCGGCCAGCAGCGCGCAAAGGGTCTTTTTCATAGCGTTCTCCTTCTTCTGTATAGTCTATCTGATATAGTATACCTGATTTCCCCGCGCTTTTCAATCCATCCCTTGCTTCCTCGGCTCGGGCGGGATATAATGCCCCCGGAAGGAGGCGCGCGCATGATCGTTCTCCGCAAGATCGACGGCTACAATTTCAACCGGATCACCCGTCTCTCCGTCAGCGAGGCCCAACGGGAGTATGTCACCAGCAACGTCTATTCCCTCGCCCAGGCCTACGCCATGCCGGAGTGCCGGCCCCTGGCCATCTACGAGGGCATGGAGCCCGTGGGCTTTTGCATGTACGCGCTGGATCAGGACGACGGCGAGTACTGGATCTACCGCTTCATGATCGACCAGCGCTTCCAGCGCCGCGGCTACGGACGTCAGGCCCTGCGCCTGCTCGTGGACCATATTCGCGCCGAGGCGCCGGACCGCCGCGTCCTCTACCTCAGCTATGAGCCCGACAATGCCGCCGCCCTCGCGCTCTATTCCTCCTTCGGGTTCGCGCCCGACGGCCGCGTCGTGGACGGGGAGATCGTGCTGCGTCTGGAGCTGTGAGGCGGCAGGCGCAGCGCCAGGGGGAATACGCCAGGGGGACGCTGTCCCCTGGACCCTGCTTAAGGGCCATTGGCCCTTAAGAAACCCCTGTTGGGGGGGAATAATATAAACGAAGGCTCTGATATCCTTCCGACAGGATACCAGAGCCTGTTTCGTATTCCTTTCCCCCAATTGAGGGGTCCAGGGGGAATCATTCCCCCTGGCGGGAGTGCAGAGGGCAGAGCCCTCTGCCGGAGCCCTTGGCAGGTGCACGGCGCCCCGTCGGCGTCCCCGCGCGGCGCCTACTCCTGCGGATACTGCGGGAACAGCGCCCGGCGCGCGGCGAGGCGCACGGGGAAGAGGGCGGAATTGTCGCGGGTGGGGTGGACGCGGTTGGTGAGGAGCACGGCGTACTCGCCGGTCACGCTGTCCATCCAGATGGAGGTGCCGGTGAACCCGGTATGGCCGACGAGGCGGCCCTCGTCGAGCTCGGAATAGACGACCCAGCCCAGGCCGCGGTCCCCGCCGAAGGCCTTGGTCTGGTTCTCGTAGCTGCGGCGCACCCATTCCGGCGGCAGGACGCGGCATTCCCCCGGCCGGGCGATGGCGGCGCAGAAGCGGCCCAGGTCCTCCGCGGTGGAGAACACGCCCGCGTGGCCCGCCACGCCTCCGAGCTGGGCGGAGCGCTCGTCGTGCACCTCGCCGACCTGGGGCACCGCGCACCCGGCGCGGATCTCCGTGGCGGCATAATCGCCGTCGAAGGGCGGGTTGTAGCAGGTATCCTTCATGCCCAGCTCAGCCCAGAAGCGCGCGGCCGCCTTTTCCAGGGGTTCGCCCGTCTGGGCGGCCAGGACCTCGCCCAGGAAGATGAAGCTCAGATCGCTGTAGACCGGCTCGCCGCCCGGCGCGTGGATGGGCGGCAGGGCGAGCAGCGAGTTCACACGCTCCTCGCGGGTCGCGCCGTGGGTGTTCATGAAGGGATGGAGCCCGCCCGTGTGGGTGAGCAGATTCCATATGGTGATCTTCGCCACCCTCGGATGCATGGGCCGCCCGGGCAGCGCCTCGCCCAGGGGCGTTTCCAGCGTGAGCGTGCCTCTGCCCAGCAGGCGGATGATGCCCGGCCAGGGCCCGGTCAGCTTGCTCAGGGAGGCGATATCGAAGCGCGTTGAAGTCTTCATGGGCCGGCGGAAGGGGAACCACTGCGCGCAGCCCCAGGCCTCCAGGAGAGAGGCGCCGCCCGCGTCTCCCACCAGCAGCACCGCCCCGGGAAACTTTTCTTCCTCGACAGCCTGGCGCACGATCCCCGCCGCGATCCCGGCGCGTTCCATCAGGTTCATAGGTGCATCTTCTCCTTTCGTCTGCGGGCGCTATGGAAGGCGGCCATGAATTCCCGCCGCCAGCCGCGCCTGTCCACGCACTGCCAGCCGAAGGAGGGGCGCGTGTTCCCCTCCACGAGGATGGCCCGCTCCGGCGTGATGGCCACGTCCCAGCCGATGTAGGGCGTCTCCGGCGCCATGAGGGCCGCCTCGCGGCAGATGGCCAGGGCCTCGTCCCAATGGGGCACCTGGAAGCCCTCGAAGCGTTTGCCGCTCTCGGGATGCGTATCGAACCAGGCGTACTGCTTGTTCATCGCCCCGGAGAGCATGCGGCCCGTCTCCAGATCCAGCATGGTGAGGACGCCGCCGGAATCGAAATTGTCCGCGACCGAGCCGCCGCAGCCGATGCGCATCAGCGGCGCGAGCAGGACAGGCCCGTCCTCGGTATACAGCGAAGTGATGCGGATGGTGTTGACCGCCTTGGCGTAGAACTCCGAAACGGCCGGATGCTGGCGGATGTGCTCCTCGACCAGCTTGTCCTCCGAAAGCAGCCGCGTAAACAGCGCGCGCAGGTCCTCCTCGCTCTCCGGCGGAGCGAGCTGCTCCACCGAGAAGCCGCCCTTGCCCCGGCGCGGCTTGGCGATGGCGTCCGGATGCCGCCGCAAAAACGCGCCCAGTTCCTCCGGACTCGACCCCTCCAGGCACAGCCACTCCCGGTGCAGGAATTTCCCGAAGCGCTCGTCGAAGAGCGCCTTGTCCGTGAACTGTTCGATCGACCCGGCCGAATTGAGCCGCAGCATCTCCCTGGCCGCCCTCTTGCCCACGTAGCGCGTCCAGCCCCAGCGGCTGCCCGTGTTGCGCTTGTAGAGAAAACAGTACTGCATGCGCACATTGTGCGCCAGGATGCATATGGCGCAGCTCGCCGCGTCCAGAAGGACCCCCGGCCCGCGGGAGCCGCTCTCCCGCGAGAGACGCATAAAGATCGCCGCTTTGCCCATGCCCAGCCTTCCTTCACATCGTCGTTGTAAACGCAGTATACCACCGGGCGGGGGTTCCGCGCAAGGCGGGGCCGCCCGGCGTTTCTCTTTCCGCGCCCCCTTTTATTTCCAGCCGTTGTGTGGTATGATATAAAGGAAAGAATGTCCGCCGCGAAGGCGGCTGAGCAAGGAAACGAGGAAAGAGCACATGGAAGTCAGAACGAGATTCGCCCCGAGCCCCACGGGGTATCTGCACCTGGGCGGCCTGCGCACCGCGCTGTACACCTACCTGTACGCCCGGCGCATGGGAGGCAAATTCATCCTGCGTATCGAGGACACGGACCAGGAGCGCGAAGTGCCCGGCGCGGTGGAAAAGATCTACGAGAGCCTGCGGCGCGCGGGCCTGCACTGGGACGAAGGCCCGGACGTGGGCGGTCCCTGCGGGCCGTATATCCAGACGCAGCGGCGCGACCTGTATCTCCCCTACGCCAAGGAGCTGGTGGAGAAGGGCGCGGCGTACTACTGCTTCTGCACCAAGGAGCGCCTGGACGAGGAGCGCCGCAAGGCCGAGGCCGAGGGCAAGACCTTCAAGTATGACAAGCACTGCCTGCACATGCCCAAGGAGGAGATCGAGCGCCGTCTCGCGGCGGGCGAGCCCTACGTCATCCGGCAGAACGTCCCGCTGGAGGGCAAAGCCGGCTTTGACGACGTGCTCTACGGCCATGTGGAGGTGGATTGCTCCACCCTGGACGACACCATCCTCATCAAGGCCGACGGCCTGCCCACTTACAACTTCGCCAACGTCATCGACGATCACCTCATGGGCATCACCCACGTGACGCGCGGCACGGAGTACCTCTCCTCCGCGCCCAAGTACAACCTCCTCTACGAGGCCTTCGGCTGGACGCCGCCCATCTACGTGCACCTGCCGCCGGTCATGCGCGAGGACGTGCGCAAGGAGAAGGACGGCACCCTCATCCCGGACGAGGACGGCAACCCCGTCATGATCACCCGCAAGCTCTCCAAGCGCTACGGCGACCCGGGCTTCGAGGATCTGCTCGACCAGGGCTATCTTACCGAGGCCATCATCAATTTCATGGTCCTCATCGGCTGGAGCCCGCGCTCCGAGCGCGAGTTCTTCACCCTCAAGGAGCTGGAGGAGGCCTTCGATCTGGAGGGCATCAACAAATCGCCCGCCCTGTTCGATATGGATAAGCTCACCTGGTTCAACGCCGAGTATATCCGCCGCCTCTCCGAGGAGGAGTTCTATGAGAAGGCCTTGCCCTGGATCTCCCAGGGCGTGGACGCGGAGAAGTTCGATACCCGCCGCATCGCCCAGCTCCTCCACGACCGCACCGAGGTCCTGAACCGCATCCCCGGCATGATCTCCTTCCTTGCCGATATGCCCGCCTTCGAGACCAGCCTCTATACCCACAAAAAGATGAAGACCGACCCCGCCGTGGCCCTGGAGATCCTCAAGGAGGTCCGGCCCGTGCTCGAGGGCGTCTCCGATTGGTCCGAGACCACCCTCCACGATACCGTGATCGAGTGGATCGCCGCTTCCGGCCGCAAAAACGGCCAGGTGCTCTGGCCGCTGCGCATCGCCGTCTCCGGCCTCGCCAATACCCCTGGCGGCGCGTTCGAGATCCTCTACCTCCTCGGCAGGGAGGAGTCCCTCCGCCGCCTGGACGCCTCCGTGGCGCAGCTCGAGGCGTAAGCGCCGTGCACCCCGCCAGGGGCTCCGGCAGAGGGCTCTGCCCTCTGCACTCCCGCCAGGGGG
>CACZOT010000186.1 GCA_902782795.1 uncultured Eubacteriales bacterium
GAGATGGCCGAGTGGTTTAAGGCGCTGGTCTTGAAAACCAGTGATGTCGCAAGACACCGGGGGTTCGAATCCCTCTCTCTCCGCCATCGTACCGTCGGCTTGGAGAAGTACCCAAGTGGCCGAAGGGGCTCCCCTGCTAAGGGAGTAGTGCTGGATAACGGCAGCGAGGGTTCAAATCCCTCCTTCTCCGCCAAGAAGAAAGCCCGGAAACACTGCGTTTCCGGGCTTTCTTTGCGCTATATCAAAACGCAGGAGAACGGGAAGAAGTCACTTTCGGGAAAAGAACGTCCCTGCGAGGATGGGGCCGGAGAGGTGATCGATGAAGAACTGTACCACCGGGCCCATGCACAGGGCGGTGACGATGGTGCCGATGTTGATCACGTCCCAGCGCAGCCCGCAGAGGAAGCCGAAGAGCACGCAGGCCACGTCCGTGCCGATGCGGCAGAGGCGGAAGGGCCACTTGCGGTACTTCGCGAGCATCTGGGCCTGGGCGTCGTAACCGGAGACGCCGAGGTCGGCCGTGAAATACAGCGACGAGGCGATGCACAGCAGCACGAGCGTCAGAAGCATCAGCCCGACGCGGCCCGGCCAGGTATGCAGGAAGGCGAAGCGGTTGAAGAGAGTATAGGTCGCGTCGCCGATGAAGCCGGTGAAGAAGAGGTTGATCAGCGTGGCGACGCCCAGGCGGCTGCGGTCCAGGAAAAAGGCGATGAGGAGCAAAAGCCCGGTCCAGAAGGGGTAGACCGTGCCGTAGGTCGTGCCGAACAGGCGCGCCCAGCCCAGCGTCGAGACGGTGAAGGGATCGCTGCCCAATTCCGTGATGCGGAAAAAGCCCACCGTCACGCCGCACAGGGCCACGCCCGCGAAGGCCATGACGAGGCGCTTGATCATTTGTTTGTCCAGCTTCATAACGCTTGTCCCTCCCTGTTTTGCACCCACGCGGGATTATAGCCCCGGGGGCCGCGCCGCGCAAGAAAGATCCTGTTATTTTCACGCCGGGGGGGCGGGTTGCATCCGGCGCGAAAAACCTCTATAATAAAAGGACTTGAAAAGGGGAGGGAGACGGCCTTGGCGCAGCTGGAAGGGACGATCGAGGAGGTCGTCTTCCGCAACGAAGAGAACGGCTGGACGGTGCTGGTCCTCAAGGCGGGCAAGGAGCGCGTCTCCGCCGTGGGCGTGATGCCCGAGGCCGCCGTGGGCGAGAGGGCCCGGGTCGAGGGCGAATGGACCGCCCATCCGGATTGGGGCATGCAGCTGCGCGTATCCTCCTGCGAGATCCTCCCGCCCGATTCCAGGCGCGGCATGGAGCGCTTCCTGGCCAGCGGCTATATCCGCGGCGTCGGCCCGGCCACGGCCAAGCTGATCATGCAGCGCTTCGGCAAGGACGCCTTCGATATTCTGGAAAACGAGCCGCACCGCCTGACGGAGATCCCCGGCATCGGCCCGAAAAAGGCCGCGCAGATCGCCGAGAGCTACGCCGAGCGGCGGGAGATGCGCCAGGCCATGGTCTTTTTGCAGACCTACGGCCTCTCGGCGCAGGTCTCCGCGAAGATCTTCAAAGCCTACGGGCCCCAGGCCCCGGATATCGTGCGCTCCGCGCCCTACCGGCTGGTCGAGGACATCGAGGGCGTGGGCTTTCTCACCGCGGACGCCGTGGCGCGGGCCATCGGTGTTTCGCCGGACGATCCCGGCCGCATCCGCGCGGGCATCCTCTATGCCATGGAGGAGGCCGTGCTCTCCTCCGGGCACTGCTTTTTGCCCTACGGCCAGCTGTGCCGCGCGGCCATGGGCCTCCTCAAGACCGACGCGGAGCGCGTGGACACCGCGGCGCGCGCCCTCGTTTTGGAGGGGTATCTCATCCGGCGGGACGTGGACGGCGAGGACGCCGTGTACACCCCGCGTCTGTACGAGGCCGAGGGGGAGGTCGCCCAGCGCCTCGCGTCCCTGGCGGCGCGCCGCCTGAAGAGCGTGCCCGGCGCGGAGGAGGCCATCGCCCGGTATGAGAAAAAGAGCGGCGTCACCCTCTCGCCCGAGCAGCGGGAGGCCGTGCTCGCGGCCTCGGGCGGCGGCCTGACCGTGGTCACCGGCGGCCCGGGCACGGGCAAGACCACCTGCATCCGCTGTATGCTGGAGGCCCTCGCCGGGGCGGGCAAGACCGAACTGTGCGCCCCCACCGGCCGCGCCGCCAAGTGTATGAGCGAGGCCAGCGGCCGCGAGGCGAAGACCATCCACCGCCTGCTGGAGTACGGCGGCGACGAGGATTCCTTCCTGCGCAACGAATTGGACCCCATCGACGCGGACGTGCTCGTGGTGGACGAGGTCTCCATGGCGGATCTCTTCCTCGTGCGGGCCCTCCTGCGCGCCTGCAAGCGGGGCGTGCGGCTCGTGCTCGTGGGGGACGCGGACCAGCTCCCGCCTGTCGGCGCGGGCAACGTCCTGGCCGATCTGATCCAGAGCGGCGTCGCGCCGGTCATCCACCTCACGCGCATCTACCGCCAGGAGGACGGCAGCCGCATCGTGGAGAACGCCCATCGCATCAACGGTGGCGAGATGCCCCTGTGCAACGGCAAGGGAAGCGATTTCTTCTTCGAGCGCTGCGATACCGCCGCCGAGGCAGCGGAGGCGGTGGTGCGGCTGGTCTCCGCGCGGCTGCCCAGGTATCTGGACGCGGACCCCATGACCGCCATTCAGACCATGGCCCCCATGAAGAAGGGCGACGTGGGCGTCTGGGCCCTCAACCGCCGCCTCCAGGAGGCGCTCAACCCCCGCCGCGAGGGTGAGGACGAGCTCACCCGGGGAGAGACGACCCTGCGCCGCGGAGACCGCGTCATGCAGATTCGCAACGATTACCAGAAGGAATGGACCTCCCCCTCCGGCGACGGGGCGGGCGTGTTCAACGGGGATATCGGCTTCGTCACCGGGGTGGACAAGGCCGCGCGCACCGTCACCGTGCGCTTCGACGAGGACCGCGAGGCCAAGTACGACGACAGCGATCTGGACGATCTGGAGCTAGCCTACTGCATGTCCGTGCACAAGAGCCAGGGCGGCGAGTTCGACGCCATCGTGCTGCCGCTGGTCTCCGGCCCGCCTATGCTCATGACGCGCAACCTGCTCTATACCGCGGTCACGCGCGCCAAGAAGCTCGTGGTGCTGGTGGGGCGCGAGACGTGCGTGTGGGGCATGGTCCAGAACGACCACGTGACGCGGCGCTACAGCGCCCTGGCCGGGCGGCTGCGCATGCTCGCAGAGCTGCAGGCCGGCCAGGCGTGAACAGCAAAAGGAGAGGCGTTATGCAGAGATTTGGCAACACCATCCGGGCCCTGCTGCGGCCGGATCGCCCCCGATGCATCGGCTGCGGGGAGCCGAGCTCCGGCGAAGAGGATTGGCTTTGCGAAAGGTGCCAGGAGAAGATCGAAAAGCTCGATCTGTTGAACACGCCGCGCTGCCCGCGCTGCGGCGCGCCATGGCAGGAGGGCGGCTGCCCCATCTGCAGGGATTGGCCGGAGCGGGCCGTCAGCGCCGCCGTCTACCGCTACGGCTTCGCGGCCCCGCTGGATTCGGTCATCCACCAGATGAAGTACCGCGGGGCGATGCGCGTGGCCGAATGGATGGGGGACGACGTCGCCGAGCTCATCCGCCATGAGGGCATGGACGATTGCGACCTGCTCGTGCCTGTGCCCATGCATCCCGCCCGCCTGCGCGAGAGGGGTCACAACCAGGCGCGCACCATCGCCGAGGCGGTCTCCATCAAGACGGGCAAGGTGCTCCTGGACGCCCTGGTCCGCGTGGTGAACACTCGCCAGCAGACGCGCCTGGCCGGAGACGTGCGCAGGCAGAACCTGCGCGAGGCCATCGCCCCCGCAGCGGGCATGAACGTGAAGGGCAAGAGCGTTTTGCTCATCGACGACGTCATCACCACGGGCACGACCATGAACGTCTGCGCGGCCGCGCTCTGGGCCGCCGGGGCCAGAGAGGTCCGCGCGGCCGCGTTCGCCGGGTCGATCTGGCGTCCCGCTCGCTGAACGAGACCCCCGATTTCCACAAAAATGTCCGGAAATCGGGGCTTTTTCGACGTAGAGCCATCATCGGATTGGACAATGTGCCCAAATTTTGCGCCTTCGTTAAGGACAAAAGAGAAAAGTTAAAGAGACGTTAGCAAAACGCTTGCAATACTTAGGCAATTTGGATATAATATACTTGGGTTGCGAGCAATCGGGTCTGTGGTTGCAAGTCGATGCCAGTCGCAGGCAAAGCGATCCACGTAAGCCGGCCAAAGCGCCGGCGATCATAGTGCGGCCTAGAAGTAAGTCCGGCCAGCGCGCCTTCGGGCGCAGCTGAGAGGGTCAGTAGTGGGAGGACACGCGTCCCATGAGCGAACGCTCCAGCCGGCGGGTGTGGGGGTAAAAACCAGGTCAGCCGATTTTCGCGATCCCATTATCTTGTCTCGGGGCCAAGGCCCAAAAACCAAAAGGACTACGGAGGGATACCATCATGTACGAGGACAAGACACTTACCTGCAGGGACTGCGGCGCGCAGTTCGTTTTCACCGCCGGCGAGCAGGAGTTCTACGCTGAGCGCGGCTTCCAGAACGAGCCGTCCCGCTGCAAGGCTTGCAGGGACGCCCGCAAGGCCGCCCGCAACAACGCCAGCGGCGAGCCGCGCGAGATGTTCGAGACCGTGTGCGCCGAGTGCGGCGCGCCCACCAGGGTCCCGTTCATTCCCAAGAGCGATCGTCCCATCTACTGCAGCGCCTGCTTCGCCGCCCGCCGCGGCTGATGCCGGCAACGGCGCCGGGCTTTCGGTCCGGCGTGGGACGTACGGTACATCCAGCGCCTCGTACTTCGTCAGCGTTGTAATGCACTGTGAAAAAGCCCCGCTGAAAAGAGCGGGGCTTTTCCTTTGCCTGTGCGCCTCAGGGCGCGGCGGTCTCCAGGGGCGCTTCCGGCGCCTCGGTGGCGAGGGGCGCTTCCGTGGCGGCGGGCGCGGCGGTCTCGACGGGCGCGGGCGTAGGCGCGGGGTCCTTCACGTTGCCCTCGCAGGCGGCTAGCGCAGCGGCGAGCAGCAGCGCCAGGACGATTTCCAACAGCTTCTTCATGGCATGTCCCTCCTTCGGTTTGCGGTTATAGCCTATGCCCGCCAGGGGCCGTCTATGCGCCGCGGGGATTGAAACGGAGGCCCGGGCGCGTTATAATAGAAGGGGGAACAGGATAACTGTGTAAAATCGGGAAGAAGGAAGTTGCGGAAATGAAAATCATGAGTTATAATATCCACTCGGGGAAGAATATGGATAACGTGCTGGATATTCCCGCCATCAGCGCAGTGATCGGCGCGGAAAAGCCGGATGTCTGCGCCCTGAACGAGGTGCGCATGCGCACGACGGACGTCGGCGGCCTGGAGCTGGCGCGCGTCCTCGGCGAGGACAACGGCATGCAGTGGCGCTTCGGCCGGGCGATCGATATCGCCGGCGGAGAGTACGGCAACGCCATCCTCAGCCGCTGGCCCATCCTCGAGAGCCGCGTCGTGCCCGTGCCCGAGCTCCCGCCCCAGCAGCGCAAGCGCCATTACGAGCCGCGCGCCGCCCTGGAGTGCGTCGTGGAGACGCCGGAGGGCCGCGTGCGCGTGATCACCTGCCATTTCGGCCTCAATGAGGACGAGCAGCAGGCCGCCGTGGAGACGATCGTCTCCATGCTTTCGGACGATCTGCCCACCGTGTTCATGGGAGACCTCAACGTCACGCCCAAGGACCCGGTCCTCGAGCCTATCCGCGCGCGCCTGCGGGACACGGCGGGGGAGACCCCGCTCACCTTCAGCGCCCGCGAGCCCTTCGAGAAGATCGATTATATCTTCCTCTCGCGCGAATTTACCGCCGGTCCGCTCGAGACGAGGCAGACCCTGGCGAGCGACCACCTGCCCGTGGTGGTCGAGGCGAGGCTCGGCTGAATTTCCATCGGTTCTTTCCTCCGCGCAACGCGGGGGTCAGGATATACAGTACAAGGAGGGTTTCTCAAATGAAGAAGGCAATGGCTCTGGTCCTGGCTCTGGTCTTTGTCCTGTGCGCTGTTCCCGCGTTCGCGGCCGGCAAGCTGGAAACGTCCGATCCCTACCTCTACATCATCGAAGGCTATTCCAACTACGCCTACGGTTATGTGAAGGTCACCAACACCGGCGACAAGGCCATCAAGGTCAACTCCGGCCTGTTCGAAGTGTACGACGCCGACGGCAACGCGATCTGCTCTGAGGATTACGTGAGCCGCTACGCCGAGTACCTCCAGCCCGGCGAGTACACCTACTGCTCCGCCTATGAGCGCCTCGACGAGGGCAAGGGCGCCGCGGACGCGGACGATTTCATCTTCGATCTCTCCGGCAAGGCCGAGAATGACAAGATCTCCCTGCGCCTGCCCGTCGACACCGCCTGGGCTCCCGACGTGAAGAACGGCTACTGGACCTACAACTACATGATCGCCACCGTCACCAACAACACCGATCAGCCCCTGTACGACGTCGAAGTCGTGCTCGTTCTGCTCGACGCGGACGGCAACATCCTGTA
>CACZOT010000187.1 GCA_902782795.1 uncultured Eubacteriales bacterium
AGGTGCGCTGGGGAGAGGACTTCGCCACGAACTACCGCGTCCAGGTCTCCCGGGACGGCAGCGCGTGGCTCGACGCCGCCTCGGCCCGCGGAGCGGCGAACGCCCTGGTCAAAACGCCCGTCAGCGCGGCCGCTTCCTGGGTGCGCGTTTTGTGCCTGGAGAGCTCGGGGGAAAAGTATGCTATCGAGAAGATCCATGTGCTCGGGGAGAACGATCTTTCTCCAGCACTTCCTCCGCTGCCCGCGCCCGGGGCGGACGGCGCTCAGCGCCTGTCCGGCGGGAACTGGAGGATCTGCCGCGCTGAGCAGGTCCACGGCGAGGCGCGGGCCATCTCCGCGCCTGGGTACGACGACGGCGCATGGCTGCCCGCCGTCGTTCCGGGCACGGCCCTGGCCTCCTATCTGGAGGCGGGCGCGATTCCCGATCCGTATCTGGACGACAATCAATTCCAGCTTTCCGAGGCATATTTCAACGCCGATTTCTGGTACCGCACCCATTTCCCGGCGAACCCGGGCTGGGCGGGCAAGCGGGTCTGGCTGTGCTTCGACGCGGTGAACTGGAAGGCCGACGTGTACTTCAACGGCGTCCTCCTGCCCAACCGCGCGCCCGGCCGGGAGCATTCCATCGAGGGTGCGTTCATCCGCTCCGAATTCGACGTGACGGACCTTCTCCGGACGGGCGAGGAGAACGTGCTGGCTGTCCTGGTCCACGCCAACGATACCCCCGGCGAACTGACGCCCCAGGGCCTTGCGGAAGGCCCAGGCGTCAACGGCGGAAGCCTTGGCGCGGACAACCCGACCATCCACGCGGCTGTGGGCTGGGATTGGCTGCCCACCGTCCCCGGCAGGGATATGGGCCTGTACGGCGAAGTGTATCTCCGGTGCACGGGGGACCTGAAACTGGAGGACCCCTGGATGCAGACGGACCTGGAACTGCTTCAGGACAGCGGCGTGAACCCCGCCAGAAACCTGATGCAGGGCGAAGACGTCCGCGTGGACGGGCAGCCCGGCTCGTGGCGGGAATGGCGCGGCAGGGAGGGAGATTCGTTCACGGTGGATCTGGGCCGGGCGTCCACCTTGGGCGGCGCGTACCTGACCTGGGGCACCGAGGCCGTGGGCGGCGCGGCGGATTTCGAATCCCGCCAGGCCGAGCGATTCTGCCTGGAGCGCTCTTTGGATGGAAAAAACTGGGTTGCGTTCGACGCGTACCCCGGCGGCGAGGTGGAACTGCGCTTTTTCGGCAAGCGTCCCGCGGAGCCCAGGGAAGGCTCGGCATCTTACGAGGGCCACGCCGGGTCCGACAGCGTGCAGGGCGGAACCGCCGTCGTGCCGGTGGACCTGAGCATGTTCGGCAGGGGCGTCGTGGAGCAGCGGATCTTCGCGCCGCAACAGGGCCGCTACCTGCGCTTTACCGTCCTCAGTCAGCGCCGCCTGAACGGAAATCCCGTGGACACCCTCGTGCGGGATGTGCGCGTATACGAGCAGAGCCCGGAACAGGTGGAGCAGGGCATGAAGCACCACTATGAGCTGGACACCTCCCGCGCGGCGCTGACGCTGCGCGCCGGTGTGCGCAACGCTGGCGCGAAGACGCTTTCCGCCACGCTGCAGGTGACGGTGGAGCCGGGCGGGCTCGAGGCGGAGCTTCCGCTGGAGGTGGCGCCCGGGGCGTCCGTCTCCCCGGAGATCCCCATGGTTCTGGAGCAGCCGCGCCTCTGGTGGCCCAACACTTACGGCGAGCCCTTCCTGTACACCTGCCGCGTGCGCCTGTTGGCGGAAGGCAGGCTCAGCGAGGAAAAGACCTTCCGCTTCGGCGTGCGCCGCTTCGATTATCCCATCAGCGGAGGTTTGCTGACGCTGTACTGCAACGGAACGCGCGTCCTCTGCAAGGGCGGCAACTGGGGCCTGGACGAGGGCCTGAAGCGGGATACCGCCCGCTCCCTGTTTGACAAAGTCCGTCTCCACGCAGAGGCCAATATGACCATGATCCGCAACTGGGTGGGCATGACCGGCCACAAGGCCTTCTACGAGGCCTGCGATCGCTACGGCATTCTGATCTGGGACGATTTCTGGCTCGCGAACCCCTTCGACGGCCCGGAGCCCAACGACGCGGAGATGTTCCTGGAGAACGCCCGGGACAAGATCCTGGCGGCACGCGGGCACGCGGCCCTGGCTCTCTACTGCGGCCGCAACGAAGGCGACCCCAACCCGGAGCTCAACGCGGGCCTGGCCCGGCTCACGCGGGAGCTGGACGGCACCAGGCTGTATTTCCCCAACTCCGCCTCCGCGCCGGTGGGCAGCGGGGGAGGGTACGCCCTGGCCATGCCGGGCGGCGACAAGGGCGTCAAGCAGTATTTCAACGACGTCTCCTCCACGGTGATCCGCAGCGAGCGCGGCGTCCCCAACGTGCCGGAACTCACCAGCATCCGGCGCTTCCTGCGGCCGGAGAACCAGTGGCCCATCAGTGAAAGCTGGGCCCTCCACGATTGGACCTACCACTCCAACGGCCCGGCCAACAGCTATATGCTCGCGGCGCAGAGCTATCTGGGAGGGGATTTCCCCGTCCCTGTGGATCAGATGCACCCCTTCGGTCCGCGGGACGAAGCACTGTTCGAGGCCTATCGCGGCGCGCTCTACCGGATGTGCGCCGACGCCGCCGAGGCCTGGACGCTGGAGGACTTCTCCCGCGCGGCGCAGCTGATCAACTTCGACAACCACCGCGGCATGTTCGACGCCTTGGCGGTGCGGCAGGCCAACGGTTTGCTCATGTGGATGAGCCAATCCTCCTGGCCGTCCTTCATGTGGCAGACCTACGACTATTACCTGGACGTCAACGGCGGGTACTTCGGCTGCAAGGCCGGCAACCAGCCCACCCGCCCGGTCTTCGACCCCCGGGACGAGGGGATCTACCTGGCCAACGCCACGCCGCGCCGGTTTGAAGCGGTCTCCACCCTGGTGGAGCTGTTCGATCTGGACGGCTCGCCCGTCTCCTCGCGGCGTGTCGAGAACGGCGCGCTGGAGCCGGACGCCTACGGCGTATTCGTAACGAAGGCGGATTTCTCCGCCGCCTGCACCGACGTGGTGTTCCTGCGCCTGACCCTGCTGGACGAAGGCGGCGAGCCGCTGGGCCGCAACACCTACTGGCACAACCGGAAGACCTACCAGGACTACCGCGCTTTCTCCGCCATGCCCGCGGCCGATGTGCGCCTGACGCCCATGGGCCGGGAAGAAACGGAGGACGGGGAAATGCGCTTCACCTTCTATCTGACCTGCTCCGACTGCCCGGCGCTGGGCGTCAGCGTCCGGCTGGCGGACGTCGAAGGAAACCCGGCGCTGCCCGCGTTCTACAGCGACAACTACCTGACGATGATGCCGGGAGACAGCGCGACCGTCTCCGTCGCCGTGGCGAAGGATCGCCTGCCCGAAAAGCCGGCCTGGACTCTCAAGGGCTGGAATGTGCCCGCGCGGATCCTGCCGTTCCCGGAGAACGGGCGGTGACGGCAGCCCCGGCCTGACCGGGCGGTAAACAAAAAAGCGCTCCCCGGGATCCGAGCCCAGCAATGGGCTGAGGGATCCCGGGGAGCGCGGTCTATCCGGGCCGGAGTTTACGGCCTGGGAATGCGGTTGAGCCGCTCGTTGAGGTAATAGTAGACCTCGTCCGGCAGGAGCTTCCGGATATGGTGCCAAATGTCCGTAAAGCTCAGGGAACCGCCGCCTTCCATGCGCTGCGCGGCGCCGGGGTTATCGATCGCCAGGGCGTCGATTACGAGTTCTTGCACAGCCCGGCGCCCCTCCGGCACGCTGATGATCAGATCCATGGGGTCGTTCACGGACAGGTACCCGGGCCGGATGTCCAGCTCCTGCGGAACAGGTTCCCCGGACAGTTTCGCGAACCACTGCGCGACCGAGCTGGAAAAGCGCTTCTCCTCCCTGAAGACGTACTCCTCCGGCGCGGTCTCCACGCGCTCCAGGATCAGGCTGTCCGCGCAGCCGTCCGGAGTTCGGACGAGCAATTCGTTATCGCCCATGCGCAGAGGCACGCCGGGGAAAAGGAACACAGCGCTCCCGTCCCGCCCGGCGAAGAATTGCCCGTTGATCCAGAGGGAAACATGCGCCTGATTGCTGTACACCTTGACTTCGACGGCCTCCTCCGCCCTCTTGCGGAAGCGGTGGCCGCACAGGTAGACGAACGGCTCACGGCTCCACAGGGCTTTATAGAGGTAGAACGCCTGCTTCCGGGTCTTGCGGTCGTAGGTGACCAGACCCTTGTTGTTGCGCCCCCGGCAGCCGCCCTCGTCGCGCCCGTCGGCGGCGAAATCGAACATGTTCCACAGCCACGTCGCCCAGAGATACGGCCTGGCGTTGAACGCGGCCATGGCCTTTTCGTGGACGACAGCCTGGTACTCCTCGGTGTAATCCTGCACCTTGGGCTGTGCGCTGTGCCACTGGAGCAGGCAATCCGCGCCGTACTCGCTGACGGCCAGGGGAATCTCCGGGATGCGGGCGTGGCGCTCGTCGAAGAAGGGCCCGTGGTCGTCCGCGGAGCCCGAATACCAGCCCATGTACTCGTTGTAGCTGGCCAGATCGGTGACGCGGAACAGGGGGCTTTCAGGGGGCGTCATCCCGACGTTGGCGAGCACGGTCGGGCGGGTGGGGTCGAGCTCCTTGGCCAGGGCGTTGAGCCGCCGGGCGATGGAGAGCATGGCCTCCGTCTCCTTGGCGATGCCCAGCTCGTTGGCGATCCCCCAAAAGAAGATGGACGGGTGGTTGTAGTTTTGCAAAACGAGCTCCCGAAGCTGCCCAAGGAGGTTCTCGTCCGCCTCCGGCCGGGGATCATGCCCGCTGATGAAGGGGATCTCCGCCCAGACCGCCAGGCCCTCCCGGTCGCAGAGGCTGTAGAAGAAGGGCGCTTGCTGATAGTGCGCCAGGCGGACCGTGTTCGCGCCGATCTCGCGGATCAGGGCCATGTCCTCCAGGTGCTCTTTTTCCGTGACGGCCCAGCCCATATCCTCCCGGTCCTGGTGGCGGCACACCCCGTGGAGAGGATAGCTCCTGCCGTTGAGGAAAAAGCCCTCCGACGCGCTGGCAAAATACTCCCGGAAGCCGATTCGCGCGGAGAAGCTGTCCAGCTCCCGGCCCTCCGCGGAGAACGTGAGGCGCGCGGTGTAGAGATAGGGGTCGGCCGTGCCGTCCCAGCGATGGGGCTCGGGCACGGAAAGGCTGGTCCGGTGTTCTCCGGCCTCGGCCGGTTCCTCCAGCTCAGCAATGATCGCTCCGCCCGCGTCCAGGATCTCCGCGCGCAGGGATCCAGCGCCGGTCAAAAGCGATCGTATCGAGACCGCTCCGCTCACGTCCGGGGTGATCAGCACAGCGTCCGTGCCGAAGGAGCGAACGTCGAAGTGGGCCGGCGTATCGAAGCAGATCAGCTCGACGCCGCGATAGAGCCCTCCGAAGAACGTGAAGTCCGCGTACTGCGGGTAGATGGGGAGATCCGCGCTGTTGTCGCAGAGGACCAGAAGCTCGTTTTCGCCCGGGAGCAGGCAGGGCGTCAGCTCTACCGTGAAGGCGGAAAAGCCTCCGTCGTGGCTGCCCAGAAGCTTCCCGTTGCAGTATACCTCCGCCCGCTTGCTCGCCGCGCCGAAGCGGAGAAAGACCTCCTTCCAGGAAAGGTCCGCGCGAAAAGCCTTCCGGTACCAGGCTTTTCCCTGGTAGTAGTCTCCGCCGCCGTCCTGGCCGTCCAGAGCGTTCCAGGTGTGGGGCAGGCGGACGGGCTCCCAATCCGCCGCGCCGTCCTTGCGGAACTGCCACTGCTCGTTCCAAACAGTCGTCTGTCGCATATCGCGCCTCCTGTTTTCTGCTTGAAGGGAACTGTTCTTCCATCCGGAGGGTACCGGCCCTGCGCTACCGGAGCAGCAAGGGCTTTTTCACGAAGACGCGCCGGAGCAGATCCTCGTTGCCATGGAGCACAGTGCCGCCGCGGTACAGCGCGGCGGGGAGATCGATCCGCCCGATCGCCAGCTGGCAGAAGGTCTCCGCAATGAGATCCAGGTCGGCCGAGCCGTCGAATTGCGTCACGCTGACGGCCTTCCCGCTCTCGACGTCCACCGCGTAGGAGCCGGTGTTCTCGGGGAGGAAGCCGTCCTCCACATGGACGCTGAAGGAGCCCGAGACGTCGCCGTAGCGGAGCGCGGAGAGGACCTCCCGCGCGTTCAGGGCGCGCGCCATCATATAGCCCTCGAGCCTGCGCTCCACCTTGCCGCATTCGGGCAGGAGCAGGCTCAGGTCCAGGTCCGTTGGCGTTTCCATTTCGACGTGGGTGATCTTCGCGCGCATCGCGTGGAAGAACCCAAAGACGCTGCGCAGCGCCTCCGGGCCGTCGAAGACCAGATCGGTAATCGCCATGGCGCCCGTGAACGGTCCTTCCGGACCGGGCACGAACACGAAGGTGAAATATGCCCGCGGCGCGCCTTGCGCGTCTGTGAAGAGATAGCTGTAGGGCTGCTTGTCCGCGTGTTCCCAGTCCCGCTCGCCGAATTCGCCGTTGCCGCGATAGGTCCAATCCGCGTCGGGGCGCATGACGGCCAGGCTATAGCGCAGCGCGAAGGCTTCATACAGCTTTCTGGCCGAGTCGACGTCCTCCTGCGAGGCGATCTGCCGGGAGGCGAATTCCTGCCGAAAGGAAGCGAACTGATCGATCGCCGCTTTCTGCTTCAGCAGCGTCGAGGCCGATTCGAACCCGAATTTGCGGTAGAACGCGAAGGAAAAGGGGATCAGCGTGGCGAACAGGTCTCCTCGGGACCGGTATTCGCGCAGGAGCCTGGCCATCATCGCGCGCACCGCTCCCGTGCCGCGCGCCTCCGGCAGGGTGCCGACCATGTGCGCTTCCCCGCAGGAGATGATCTTTCCCTCGAAAGCCATGCGATGATCCACGGTCGAGATGGCCGAGACCATCCGGCCGGACGGGCCGTAGGCGGCCCATACGTCTCCCAGGGGTTCCCGGGCGCTTTTCCGGGCGTCCTCCTCGTTCCATGTGTGCAGGAACGACGTGGCCAGGAGCCGCTCGGCGTCGAAACGCTCCTGCTCCGTCTGCAGTTTCCGAATTTCCAATTCCATATTCTCCGCTCCCCGACGTAATATGGCGCGCCTCGCCGTGAAAAAAGCCGGATAAGACACCGCCCCAACCCAGAGCCTTCTCTGGCGCGGCCCTGCGGGGAAACGCCTTCCGGCAAATGATTCGGAACGTCGCCTTATCCGGCCCAATCCCACGCGGGAACAAGCCCTGCGATGATGGACACGGTTCACTATAGCATGCGGCGGACCGCTTGTCAACGCTCGCCGGCCCGCGTCCGCCCCGCTCCGCAGATTCGTACTGGAATAATGGGGAAATCAATGGTATACTGAAAGTGATTCCATTGTGAAAAACATGTTTCGGGACGATCCGCGCCATCGGCGGAGAATATCCGCGCGGGGGAGCGGCCCCGTTTTCCCCTGCGCGCTTTCCTGGAAAACGATATGAGGAGGAGAGAACCCATGCCCGACGAGACCATCAACATCATGGGAGATCTGTTCAACAGCGGCAAAAAGAGCACTTACGCGTTGATGTCCGCGCCGGTCTACAACATCGACTGCATGGACGGCCCGGCCTACATGGGCGACCACCGCATGGAGGGCGTCTACGTCATCATCTGCAACGAGAAGGTGGACGAGGCCCATCCCGGCACCGTGTATGTGGACGGCCAGGACGCCGGCGCGCCTGTCGTCGGCTCGGGATGGATGGGACATGGCTGCAATCTGGGCTTTCGCGTCCGCCGGTTCATCCGGGAATACGGCAGGACCTATCAGATCCGCTACGAGGGCGGCCGGACGGTCTCCGGAGAGGAACTGGAGCCCTTCGCCATGGAGCTGACCAGCCTGCCCAAGGTCCCCATCGGCGCGGTGCACCCGGAGCACGACCAGCTGGTGCTGGACGCCGCCAGGGAATGCGCGGTCCTGATGAAAAACGACAACCAGGCCCTGCCCCTCGGCGAGGGAGCCGTGGTGAACGCCTTCGGCAAGGGCGCGGCGACCTTCCGCCTCGGGTGCGTCGGCGCGGGAAAGATCAACCCCCGATACGGCATCCGCTTTGAGGAGGGCGTCAAGGAGCATTCCAGCCTGCGCCTCAACGAGGAGCTCTTCACCTTCTACCGCATGCGGGAGACCAACGAGATCCCGCCCAGGGAGCTGATGGACGCCGCCCGGAAGCTCTCCGACACGGCGCTCTTCGTTCTCACGCGCGGCACGGGCGAATCCACGGACAATCAGCCCGTTCCGGGGGATTACTACCTGACGGAGGAGGAAAAGGCCCTGCTCAAGGCGGTTACCTCGTCCTTCCCCAAGACCGTGGTGGTGCTCAACGTGGGCTATCCCATCGAGATGGGCTGGACGCGGGAATATCCCGTCGACGCCATCCTCTGGTGCGGCCTTTCCGGCATGGCCGGCGGCAAGGCCCTGGCGGAGATCCTCGAAGGGAAGGTCAGCCCCAGCGGCAGGCTGCCGGATACCTGGAGCTACGATTACTTTGACATCCCTTCATCGAAGAACTTCACCTGGCACACCGACGCGACCATGTTCGATATGGATGTGTTCATCAACACCGTCTACGAAGAAGACCTCTACGTGGGCTACCGCTATTTCGATACCTTCGAAAAGCCCGTGGCTTATCCCTTCGGGCACGGCCTGAGCTACACCACCTTCGAGAAGAAGGCGGCTTGCGCGCGGGAAAAGGATTGCGCCGTTTCCCTGGAGGTGGCCGTCGCCAACACCGGCGCTGCGCCCGGCAAGGAGGTCGCGTTGCTGTACGCCGCCATCCCCGACGGCAAGTTGGAGCAGCCCGCCAAGCGCCTGGTGGCCTTCGGCAAGACGAAGACGCTCGCGCCCGGCGAGAGCCAGACGCTTCGCTTCGAGATCCCCGCGAAACGGTTCGAATCCTACGACGAGGAGACGGCCAGCTGGGTCATCGAGCGCGG
Organism: uncultured Eubacteriales bacterium; assembly: GCA_902782795.1. Classification (GTDB taxonomy): domain Bacteria; phylum Bacillota; class Clostridia; order Christensenellales; family Aristaeellaceae; genus UBA1224. The sequence goes on from CACZOT010000187.1 coordinate 9,002, forward strand.
AGAGATCAGGCTGCTGCTGGGCGGCTCCGTGGCGGAAGCCCGGGAGGTCTTCGCCTTCACGGTGCCGGAGACCGTCGTGCTGGCGAAGGTCGAGAACCGCGTCGCGCCGCCTATCGAGATCCGCCGCCTTTCCAAGAAGGACCCGGAGGGCACGGCGCCCACCGGCGCGCTCAGCGGCGAGGTCCGGCAGAAGGGCCTGCCGTACGCCAGGGCGCGCAAGCACGTCCCCGAAAAGCGCCCCGTGAAAGGCGTGAAGCCGGGCCGGCTGATCACCTTCCCCATGGTGGTCAAGGACGCGAGCCTTCTCGACGCCTTCGTCCTGCAGCTTTCGGACTACGAGCTCTCCCGCCTGTCCGTCGGCGCGCGGCCCGGCTGGGGCGTGGGGGACAACGGCTTCGCCGGGACCCTGTTCAACGGCGGGAAGATCGCCCATCTCGAGATCCCTGAATACTTCATGGCCGACGGCAACAACGGCCTCAATATGAACGACCCCACCATCGGCTTCCCGGTGAGCAACTCCATGGCCGCGAGCTTCAACGAGGAACTGGCCTATCAGGAGGGCCTGGCCATCGCCCGGGAGAGCAAGGATCTGCGCCTCGATTGCATCCTCGCCCCGGCCATGAACCTGCACCGGAATCCCCTGTGCGGACGCCACGCCGAATATTTCAGCGAGGACCCCTATCTCGCCGGGCGTATGGGCGGGCAGGAGAGCCGCGGCCTTGAGGAGGGCGGCTCCAGCAGCGTGATGAAGCACTTCGTCGCCAACAACGCCGAGAGCGACCGCAACCGGAACCATTCGATCATCACCGAGCGCGCCCTGCGGGAGCTCTATCTCAAGGTGTTCGAGGTGGCCATGGAGGTCCATGTGCCGGACGCCTTCATGACGGGCTACAACCCCACCAACGGCTGCTGGTGCGCGGGCGACGAGGAACTGCTGGAGGGCATCCTCCGCGAGGAATGGGGCTTCCCCGGTTACGTCATGACGGACTGGGGCTCCTCTGCCTGCTGCCCGCCGGACGAGACCGCCCAGGGCGGAAACAGCTGGGTCGCCCCCGGCACCATGGACGACCGCGAGCCCAATATGATCCTGGCCGGCCTGGAAAGCGGCGCTGTGGACAGGGAGCGCGTCCGGGCCAACGTCCGGGATATGTACGGAAATCTGGCGCGTCAGCTGCGCGGCCATCAATAAACGGGAGGGAACATCATGATCGAGACGAAGTACGGCCTTCTGGAAGGCGTGGACCGCGGCTGGTACACGGAGTACCGCGGCGTTCCCTACGCCATGCCCCCGGTGGAAGATCTGCGCTGGAAAGCGCCGCAGCCGCCAAAACCCTGGGAGGGGGTCTTCCAGGCCAGGGAGTTTCCCGCCAAAGCGATGCAGAGGGAGGGCTCCGCGCAGCCCTGGGACAAGGATTTTTACGACGACCCGGGGTTCATCCCCGAGGCCAGCGAGGATTGCCTTTACCTGAACGTCTGGGCGCCCAA
>CACZOT010000188.1 GCA_902782795.1 uncultured Eubacteriales bacterium
GTGGCGCAGGCCATCCACGATATCAAGGCTGGTAAAGTCGAGTACCGCGTGGACAAGACCGCCATCATCCACTGCCCGATCGGCAAGTCTTCCTTCACCGAGGAGAAGCTCACCGAGAACCTGCGCACGCTGATGGAGGCCATCATCAAGGCCAAGCCCGCGACCGCGAAGGGCACCTACATCCGCTCCGCCGTGCTTTCCAGCACCATGGGCCCGGGCATCAAGCTCAATTCTCTCAAGTTCTGATCGCAAGCCATGCGAAAAAAGCGCCCTCCCGTTTGGGAGGGCGCTTTTTTGCGGATCAGAGTTTGTGGGTCTTGGGTCCGCGATCATCGCCGCCGTGAGGACGGTGGGGCAGGGGCCGAGCCGCTTCCTCCGGGGCGCCGTGGCGGGGATGGTGCGGCAGCGGACGCGCGCCGCCCTCCTCGTCGGGATGGTGCGGCAGCGTGCGGACATGGCTCTCTTCGCCGCGATGGCCCCGATGCGGGATCGCGTGCACCTCGCCCTCCGCGTACGGGATGCCGCGGCCCGGACGGCGCGGCCCGTGGGGATGGCCATAGCGCTCCTGCCAATCGGCCTGCAGAGATTCAAGCAGGCCCAGGAGCTGGCCGCGCTGCTCCTCGGTGAAGCAGCGGAACATGCCCTCGCGGCGCTGGAGGCGTTCCTCTTCGGCGGATTTCGCGGCGGAGCGGCCGCTCTCGGTGAGGCGGACCTCCCAGGTGCGGCGGTCGCTCTCGCTGGGAACGCGCTCGATCAGGCCCGCGTTCTCCAGCTTGCCGAAGACCTCGCTGGCGGTGCCGGGCTGGACGCCCAGGCGCTCGGTGAGGGCCCGCTGCGTGACGCCCGACTCCTTGCTCAGCAGGCCGAGGATGCGCTCCTGGCTGGCGCGGCCCTCGTGGAATTCGTGCAGATAGCGTCCCAGGCTGCGCAGGGTCCAGAGGAGCTTGCCGTCGGTGTCCATCTCCTCGTAGAGGGGACGGCCGCGCCGGGGCTGGCGGGCTTCCTCGGCAGGAACGGGTACGCCGTTCTCGGCGGCGAAGCGCTCTCCGCGCTCGCAGCAGGTGGCGTTGAGGGGACAATGCCGGCCGCAGCCCGGGCAGTGGGTCATATTTGCATTCGTCATATCGTATTTCCTCCTAATAATTCTCATTTTCACAGAACCTTTCGGTACCTTGACATCAGTATACCCGCAGCGGAAGAAAATGTCAAGGTACCTTTACGATATTTAACAAACCAGAAACCGACCTCTCCGGATGGCAAAAGCGCGGCAAAAACAAAGGGCCCCGGGATCCCTTTGCGGGACGCCGGAGCCCTGATCCCCGAGGCCGAACTCAGAACACGTTCAGGATGACCACGCTCGTCACGGCCATGCACAGCCCGACGATCTGGCTGGGCGTAGGCTTCTCGTGGAAGAGGAAGATGGCGTACAGCCCGCTGAGGGCGAGCACGCCGCCGGAATCGATGGCGTAGAGGACGGTGGCGCTCTCCATCACGGAGAGGAGGTAGAGCAGGAGGTTCGTCGCCGTGGTGCAGATGGCGCAGGCCGCCAGGGCCCAGAGGAGCGCGCGCCGCCCCATGCGGAAGGAGGGGACCAGGTCCCGCGGGCGGCGGATCAGCCAGATAACGAGCACGGCCAGCGCTGTGAAGGCGTAGGTGACGATGATCATCTCCGCGCGCTCCGGCCCGCCTGTGATGCCCTGCTGGATGTTCATCAGCTGGCAGTAGGAGCCGTTGGAGAAGAACAGGAGCAGGCAGTAGAGGAAATACGCGCGCCCGGGCCTGCCGCCCCGGAAGGAGAGCCCCTGCAGGTTCATCACGATCGCGGAGGCGATCAGCAGCCCCACGCCGAAGAACTGGATCGCCGAGAGGCGCTCGCCGCGCAGGAGCATATCGTACACCATGGGCACGAGCAGGCCGCCCGCCATGGAGCTGAGGGTCATGAAGCTGTATGGCCCGAGGGCGCTGGCCTTGACCAGGGAGGTCGTGTAGCCGATGAGCGCCAGCCCGCACAGGAGGCCGAGCAGGACGGTCGCAAGGCGCGGCGCGAAGCGGAAGGAGTTGAGCGCCAGGGTCAACAGGGCGATCACGGCGCCGTAGAGCATGGAATAGACGCTGGAAGCGTCGGCGGGGCGCGGCCCGGCGTAGGTATCCGTGTACTTGCGGGCGCAGGAGGATTGCCAGGAAAAGAGCACCGTCATGACGGCGAGGAGCAGGTAGATCACGCTTCGTTCGCCCCTTTCGTGCGGATGAGGGCTGCCAGGGGCCATTATAGCACACGCGCGCCCGACCGGAAAGAATATGGGGTGGATTTTTTGCCCGCGGGGCTGGTATAATAGCAGACGGGACCGCGAGGGGTAGGCCGCTGCCCGCGCGCATAGTCTGGAAGGGCTATGGACGTGCGGGAGGTGCGGCAGGGTATGGATCCGATCGCGGAAAGGATCGCCGGGGAGGCGAAGTTCATCCTCGATACCGGGGCGACGGTGCGCGCCTGCGCGGGTCGCTTCGGCGTGGGCAAGACCACGGTGCACAAGGATATGCGCGAGCGCCTTCCGCGTCTGGACGCGGCCCTGGCGCGACGCGTGGGCCAGGTGCTGGACAGGAACCGCCGGGAGCGGCATCTGCGCGGCGGAGAGGCCACGCGGCGGCGTTTCGCCGCGCTGGGAACGGCTGAAGAATAAGCGAAAGCGAGTTACGGGAGAGAAAGCGTATGGCAGGGATCTGGAATATCGCCCTGGATCTGGGCGGCAGCGGCGTGCGCATGGCCACGCGCAAGGAAGGCGTGGTCTACGCGCAGAGCGCCCTGGCGGCGTTCCGCACGGGTCAGAAGGAGTACGTCGCCCTGGGCGACGAGGCGCGCACGCTGCGCGGGCGGGAGATCGCCGGGATGCGTACGGGCGTGGCCTTGCAGGGCGGGCGCGTGGCGCGCGAGGCGCTCCTGGACATGTGGCTGGGGTATCTCCTGGACGCGGCCGCGCGTGGCGGCGCGGCGCGGGCCACGGTGCTGGTCGTGGGCGGGCCGAACGCGCGCGAGGCGGATTTGCAGGCCCTTCGCGCGGCGGTGATCCGCGCGGGCGCGCCGGGCATGTCCGTGCTGGAAGCAGAATTCGCCGCGGCGCTGGGCGCATGGTTCCCGCAGGACGCGGGCTCGGAGCTGGGCGCGCAGGTGGACGTGATGGAGAACGTGGGCACGATGGTCGTGGACGTGGGAGCAAGCTCCATGTTCGCCGCGCTGATCGCTGGCGGACGGATCGTGCGCCGGGAGGCTCTGCCCTACGGCCTGGACAGCGCCGAGCAGGATCTGCGGCGCGCGCTGCGCGGCGAATACGCGCTGGCCGCGGGTGAGAACGCGGTCGAGGAAGCCTTCCGCGCCATCGGCGCGATGGATCTGGACCGCCACGTGGCTCCGGTGGAGGTCGCCGGGCTGCACCTGGAGCGGCTCTTGCCCGCGAGCGTGCCGGTGCGCTCCTCGACGGTGGAGGCGGCCTTGCGCCCCTACGCTGAGGCAGCCGCGAAACTGGCCGCGAGCGTGCTCTTGCACGCGCCGGAGGAGCTCGCGGCGGATATCCAGGCGCGCGGGCTGCTGCTGACCGGCGGCGGCGCGCGCTTCCCCATGATCGCCAAGGCCGTCGCGAAGGAGACCGGCGTGCGCTGCCGCGCCTCCGACGAGCCTGAGAAGGCCGCCATCCGAGGCGCGATGCGCGTGATGACCTCGCCCGCGCGCTTCGGCGATCTGCCGCTCAACGCGGAGGAGAGCTAGGCGGGGGATCTGCCGGGGGGGACGCGGAGACCTCTGCACTCCTGCCAGGGGGGAATGATTCCCCCCTGGCCCCCTCAATGGGAGCATTTCAGAAACAAGGGTCCTGGTATCCTTCCGACAGGATACCAGGACCTTTTGCCTCGACAGAATTCCTTGTCTATGTATGTATTCAATAATCCTTCCCAACAGGGGATTCTTAAGGGCCCCCTGACGTATCCCGCAAAAAGCGGCGCAAGAAAAAACGCCCCGCCGAAGCGGGGCGCGATGCGCTGGGGGAAATCAGTCCGGGAAGAGCTCCTTGATGACGCTCTGGGCGAACTTCTTGGCTTCCTCGACGTCGGCGTCAGAGGGGGCCTTGCCGAAGAGGCCCTTGCCGGTGCAGACGAACGTCTGGTTCATGACGTGGACGCCGCGGCTCTCGAGGGCGGTCTTCATCTGCTGGATGGGGGCGGGGTCCTTTTTGGGGTTGCAGCAGAAGAGGGCGGCGTTGGCGACGCGCTCTTTGCTCATGGAGCTGATGAACTCCATGGTGACCTTATCGGCCTTGGAGCCTTCGCAGCCGAGGAACATGATGGCGATATTTTCCGGCATGTAGGCCGGGAGAAGGGGCTCCTTCACGCATTTGCATTCGCGGGCGATGGCCTCGGCGATGGTCTCGGCGGAGCCTTTGGGGCTGACGTAATGAACGCGGGCTTTCATGAAGCATGCTTCCTTCCTTGCAAAAGAATGAGAAACTGGTATTATGATACGCCGCGCGCGGCGCGCATTTCAACATCATTTCGTTAATTTCTGACAAACCTGCCGCCTTATTTCGTCACGAAGGCGTCATATATGGCCCGCACGGCCTTCTCGAAATCTTCTTCGACCACGCCGACGATGAGGTTCATCTCGCTGGAGCCCTGGTCGATCATGCGGACGTTCACCCCGGCGGCGGCCAGCGCCCCGAAGAGGCTGGCGGCCACGCCCGGCGCGCCTTTCATACCGCGGCCGACGGTGGCGACCAGCGCGAGCCCGCTGACCAGATCGATGGAATCCGGCCGCACGAGCTCCTTGATGCGCTCGATGACCCGATCGCGGCTGGCGGCGATGGCCTCGTCGCGCACGATGACGCACATGGAATCGATCCCGGTGGGCAGGTGCTCGAAGGAAATGCCGTTTTCCTCGAGAGCCTGAAGCACGCGGCGGCCGAAGCCGAGCTCGCTGTTCATCATGGTCTTTTCGATGGACAGGAGCGAGAAGTGCTTCTGCCCGGCGATCCCGGTGATGGGGCAGTCCGCCGGGGCGTCGGCCCGGTCCACGATGAGGGTGCCGGAGGCGGAGGGATCGTTGGTGTCGCGGATGCAGGTGGGGATGCCGGCCTTGCGCACGGGGAAGATGGCGTCCTCGTGGAAGACGGGCGCGCCCATGTAGGAGAGCTCGCGCAGCTCGCGGTAGGTGAGCTCGTGGATGGGCCGCGGGTCCTGGACGACGCGCGGATCGGCCATAAGGAAGCCGGGCACGTCGGTCCAGTTCTCATAAAGATCGGCCCCCACGGCGCGCGCGACGATGGCCCCGGAAATATCGGAACCGCCGCGCGAGAAGGTGTGGATCTCGCCGTTGGGGAAGGAACCGTAAAAGCCCGGCACCACGGCATGGGTGAGCGGCGCGAGGCGTTCGCGCGCGCAGTCGTTGGTCCATTCGGCCGCGAAGGAGCCCTGCCGGTCGAACCGGACGATCTCGGCCGCGTCCACGAATTCCCAGCCCAGATACGCGGCCAGGAGCCGCCCGCACAGGTATTCTCCGCGGCTGGCGGTATAATCCGGGCTCTTGAGAAGAGCGATGTTGCGGCGCACTTCCTCGAGCTCGGGCCGGATATCATAATCAAGCTCCAGCTCCCGCGCGATGGACAGATAGCGCTCGGCGATCCGGGCGAACGTGTCCTCGTAGCTCTCTCCCAGCATCAATTTGCGGTGGCATTCATACAAAAGATCGGTTACCTTCGCGTCGCCCTCGAAGCGCCGCCCAGGCGCCGAGGGCACGACGAAACGCCGCCGCGGATCCGCCAGCAGGATGTTTTTCACCCGCCGGAACTGGCCCGCGTCCGCCATCGAGGTGCCGCCGAATTTGGTCGCGATCAGATTGCGCATGGGTTTCCCTCCCGGAAAAGCATACATCGAAGATTATACGGCTCGGCCCGGACTTCCGTCAAGCGTTTCGCGGTCAAGCCTGGAGCGGCCGTGTTAAATCTCTCCGCCGCAGAGTATGCGGGAGGAGCCCATGAGGTTACGGACAGGGAGGCCGCGCCAGGGGGCTCTGGGGCCTCTGGCAGAGGGCTCCGCCCTCTGCACTCCTGCCAGGAGGCTCCGCCTCCTGGACCTTCGGCAGGGACTCCGTCCCTGCACCCTGCCAGGGGGAATGATTCCCCCTGGACCCCTCAATTAGGGAGAATGACCAATAAAGGCACCGATATCCTGTCGCAAGGGTGCCGGGGCCTGTTTCTTTTCGATAGAACAGCTATGTCTATTTCTTACAGAATTCCCCCCAATAAGGGATTCTTAAGGGCCCTTGGACCCTTAAGCGGGGTCCGGGGGCAGAGCCCCTGGTATCCCCTGCCGTACCCTTGGCGCGGAATGGACAAGCGCGGCGCGGTGGGGTATAATAGACTATAACTGTACGATGGGGAGGAGGCGGCGCGGTGCGGACCCAACCAGCCCGGCGGGCGAAGAGATCTCCCCTGCCGCCGCTGCTGGCGGCGCTGGCCGTCGCGGCGGCCATCCTCGTGTACGCCGGCGTCTGGCCGAAGATCGCTCGGCGCGCGCAGTACCCCCTGGCCTGCCGGGAATACGTAGAGGCTGGCGCTGCGGAGTTCGGCCTGGAGGAAGCGCACGTCTACGCGGTGATCCTGTGCGAATCGAGCTTCCGCGAAAACGCGGCTTCGCGGGCGGGCGCGCTGGGCCTGATGCAGATCATGCCGGACACGGGCCGCTGGATCGCGGGCAAGCTGGGCGAGGAGTTCCAGCCGGAAGACCTCCTGGACGGCGCGACGAACGTGCGCTATGGCTGCTGGTTCCTCGGCTACCTTGCGCGGCGCTACGGAGGCGATCTGGACACCGTCTCCGCGGCCTACCACGCGGGCAACGGCAACGTGGACAAATGGCTCCTGGACCCGGCCTTTTCCGCGGATGGGCTCACCATCGATACGACCCCCTATCCCTCGACGAACGAATACATGAAAAAGGTGCACAAGGCCTATGACGAATACCAGAAGATCCTTTCCGCGGGCCGCTAAGGCGGCGCTGGCGCTCCTTTTGTGCCTGGCGACGAGCGCCTGTGCGCGGCAGGCCGGGCCGCAGATCGTGGCGCAGGAGCCGGTCGCTCCGGTGGAGACGCCCGCTCCGGCCCTCGCGCCCCAGGCGGACGACGGCGTGACGCTGGTCGCGCCCGCTGTCCCGGACGACCCGGGCACCGCGTTCATCGTCGCGCCGGGCGCACCGGACGCGGAGGGCAACTTCGCGGACGATTTCACGGGCGAGAGCTATGAGACCATCCCTGAGGCGGATATCAAGGTGGGCATGGTGGCGGGCGTCGGCGCGAACGTGCACCCGCTCAAGTGCGTGTACCGGGATATCATCAGCATGAACGAGCTGGTGTTCGAGAGCCTGATCGAGCTGGACGACAACATGCAGCCCGCGCCGCTCCTCTCCGATACCTGGACGGTCTCGGGCAGCGTCTACACCTTCCATCTGCGCCAAAACGTGGTCTTCCACAACGGTCAGCCGCTCACGGCGGACGACGTCGTGGCCACGTACAATTACATCAAGAGCTCCGGCTCCATCAGCCCCTGGAACGACCGTCTTTCCATCGTGGAGAGCATGTCGGCCAACGCGGACGGGACCCTCGGCGTGCGCTTCGCCAACGGCGGATACGCCGCCCTCTACGCCATGACCTTCCCCGTCGTGCAGCGCAATTCCCTGGATTACGCCCTGCCCATGGGCACCGGCCCCTACTGGTACAACGCCTACGCCCAGGACAGCTACCTGCGCGTGGAGAGCAACCCCCTCTGGTGGAAGAAGACCGCCCGTACGCAATCCATCATGGCGGTGCGCTACAACACCACCGGAGACGCCCTGCAGGCCCTGCTCACCGGAGAGATCGACGCCCTGGCCACGCGCTCGGCCCAGGCTTCGCTCTACCGCAAGCTGAGCGATTTCACGACCTACGATTATTCCACCTACGCCTACGAGATGCTCGTGCCCAACCTGAACAACGGCGCCATGACCGATCTGCGCGTGCGCCGCGCCGTTATGTACGCCATCGACCGCACGGCCGTGGCGGACACGGTCTACGGCAGCGTCGTGCAGCAGAGCGAGGTGCCCGTCGTGCCCGGCTCCTGGCTGTACGAGACGCGCGCCGCCCAGTACAACTACAGCCCCGAGCGCGCCCTGCAGCTCCTCTACGATATCGGCTGGGAGGATTCCAACGGCGACGGCATGCTGGACGTCGAGGTGGACGGCCTGCTGGAGAACTTCAAGCTTACCCTCGTCACCTACAACGACAATATCTCCGAGAACCGCACCGACGCCGCCGGGATCATCGCCTCCCAGCTCAAGAAGGTCGGCGTGGAGGTGGAGATCGTCAAGGGCACGCGGGACCGTATGGCCGAGGTCTTCCGCTCCGGCAAGTTCGACCTCGCCCTCGTGTGCGTCAACCTCGCCTTCGTGCCCGATCTCTCCGCTCTGCTCTACCATAACGGCGCCCGCAATTATTCCGGCTACGCCGACAAGGATATGGACAACCTCATCCTTAGCGCCCGCAGCGCGCCCAGCGCCGATGAGTTCGGGGCCATCTATTCCGAGATCCAGATGAAGATCGTCGAGGAACTCCCCATCATGGGCATGTATTTCCATACCGGCACCGTGATCTCCGCGCTCAACCTCCGCGCATGCCACGCCACCTATGAGACCAATACCTGGAACGGCATGGAGCTCGTGCAGCTCGAGTAGCGCGGGGGAGTGCCGCCGAGGGGATCTGCCCCTCGGGCTCCCTGCCAGGGGGACAGAGTCCCCTGGCGTTATTCTCCTTCCTCGCCGTTCCCGCCTTGACGCGAAGGCGCGCGGGGCACTATAATAGACGATAATCAGGGTATTCCTGTCAAGGAGGAAAAGACCATGGAAGAGATTTCCGTACGCAGCCTGTACGACGCGGTCCCGGAAAAAGAGATCGCCGGCGCGCGCGTATCCGGCTGGGTGCGCACGATGCGCGAATCAAAAAACTTCGCCTTTATCGAGCTCAACGACGGGACGTGCTTCCGTAACCTGCAAATCGTGCTCCTGGAAGAGAAGATGCCGGAGTACAAAGAGCTCACGCGCGCCATCGGCGTAGGAGCGGCGATCTGCGTTTCGGGCACGGTGATCCCCACCCCGGAGATGAAGCAGCCCTTCGAGCTTCGTGCCGACAGCGTGGAGATCGTCGGCGCGAGCACGCCGGACTACCCGCTGCAGAAAAAGCGCCACACGCTCGAATACCTGCGCACCATCGCGCATCTACGTCCCCGGGCGAACCTGTTCCAGTGCGTGTTCCGCATCCGCTCGCTGACGGCGCAGGCCATCCACCGCTTCATGCATGAGAACGGCTTCGTGTACGTGCACACGCCGCTGATCACCGGTTCGGATTGCGAGGGCGCGGGCGAGATGTTCCGCGTCACCACGCTGGATATGGAGAACCCGCCGCGCCTGCCCGACGGCACGGTCGATTTCAGCCAGGATTTCTTCGGAAAGCCTGTCTCGCTGACCGTCTCCGGCCAGCTCAACGTGGAGACCTACGCCATGGCCTTCCGCAACGTCTACACCTTCGGGCCGACCTTCCGCGCCGAGAACAGCAACACCCCGCGCCACGCCGCCGAGTTCTGGATGGTGGAGCCGGAGATCGCCTTCGCGACGCTCAAAGAGGATATGGACCTGCAGGAGAAGATGATCAAGTACATCATCGCCGCCATCCTGGAGGAGGCTCCGGCGGAGATGGAGTTCCTGAACAACTTCGTGGACAAGGGCCTCGTCGAGCGGCTCAAGGCCGTGCGCGACGCCGAGTTCGCCCACGTGACCTATACCGACGCCATCGAGATGCTCCGCCAGAGCGGCAAGCAGTTCGAGTATCCCGTGGCCTGGGGCGAGGACCTGCAGACCGAGCACGAGCGCTACCTGACCGAGGAAAAGTTCGGCCGGCCGGTGTTCGTGACGGATTGGCCCAAGGATATCAAGGCCTTCTATATGCGCCTGAACGACGACGGCAAGACCGTCGCCGCGGCGGACCTGCTGGTGCCCTACGTGGGCGAATTGTGCGGCGGCAGCCAGCGCGAGGAGCGCTACGATAAGCTCGCCGAGCGCATGCGGGAGCTGGGCCTCAAGGAAGAGGACTACTGGTGGTATATGGACCTGCGCAAGTGGGGCACCGCCCCGCACGCGGGCTTCGGCATGGGCTTCGAGCGCATGATCATGTACCTCACCGGCGTGAACAACATCCGCGATGTGGAATCCTATCCGCGCACGGCGAAGAACGCGGAATTCTGATACGCGCACACACAACAAACATAGCGGGAGGAAACAACTATGGTGTACATCGGCATCGACGTCGGCGGAACGGGCCTGAAGGCGGGCGTAGTGGACGAGAACGGTAAGATCCTCAGCAAGGTGAGCTGCCCCACGGGCGTGGAGCGCGGCCACGAGGCGGTCATCGCCGATATGGCGCAGCTGGCGCTCAAGGCCGTCGCGGAAGCGGGCCTGACCATCGACGACGTCAAGAGCGTCGGCATCGGCATCCCCGGCATCCAGGACCCGGCGCGGGAGATCGTGCCCTTCTGCACGAACCTGTACTGGCATGAAGTGCCCCTGGTCCAGCTGATGAAAAAAGTCATCGACAAGCCCATCTTCGTCGGCAACGACGCCACCGTGGCCGGCCTGGCCGAGAGCGTCGCGGGCGTCTCCGCGGGCGTGAAGGACAGCGTGTTCCTCACCATCGGCACGGGCGTGGGCGGCGGCATCGTCCTGGGCGGCAAGGTGTACGATGGCGTGCACGGCGTCGGCAGCGAGCTGGGCCATATGATCATCTGCGTGGACGGCGAAATGTGCACCTGCGGCAACCGCGGCTGCTGGGAGCGCTACGCCAGCGCCACGGCCCTCATCAACATGGGCAAGAAGGCCCTCACCGAGCATCCGGACAGCCTCATCGGCAAGGACGGCGCGGACAACATCTCCGCCAAGACCGTCATCGACGCCGCCAAGGCCGGCGACAAGGTGGCCCTCGAGGTCTACGACAAGTACATCTACTACCTCTGCGCGGGCATCGTCTCCATCATCAACTTCATCGACCCGGAGATGATCGTCATCGGCGGCGGCGTCAGCGCCGCGGGAGATTTCCTCCTCAACGCCATCCGCGCCAAGCTCCCCTCCATGATCTTCTATAAGGCCATGCCGTACGCCTCGATCGAGCTTGCGACCCTCGGCAACGACGCCGGCATCATCGGCGCCGCCATGCTCGGAAAGTAAGCGCCAGGCCGAAGGGCCGTCGGCCCTTCGCGATCCCGGAAAAAGGGATTTCTCTTCCCCGCAAACAGAGAAGCGGCTTTGCAAAACCCGTGGGCTCCGGCCTCCTGTCGAAAGGAAACCGGAGCCCACGGGTTTTTCCTGCTTCCCCGGCCGGGGAACGGAGTTCCCTTCCCATAAATATATGCGCGGCGGAGCAAAAATATGCTTGACAAGACGGCCTTGACAGGCGAAAATAATGGATATAGGAGGGACAGGATATGAAGACGATCAACGCACGGCTTCGAGCCGTTTTCTGCGCCGCGCTGGTTGCGATCATGCTGGTCATGACCGCAGCGCCCGCGCTGGCCGTGCCGCGTTCCACGACGCTGGCGCCCTACGCCACTTCGGATTACATCGTCATCGTGGATGGATTGCATGTGCGCAAGGGCCCGGGCATGGGCTACGGCATCATCCTCTCCGCGAAGAGGGGCACGACGGTCACCTACCTTTCCAACCAGTACGGCTGGTGGCACGTGCGCCTGCCCGACGGCACCACGGGCTGGGTGGACAAGCAGTTCCTCACCCCGGTGACGGCGGACAGCACCGGCTCCTACGTGGTCATGGTGAACAGCCTCAACGTTCGCCAGGAGCCGAAGACCTCCGCGCACCGCGTCAACAAGCTCAAGAAGGGCGACGTCATCGCCATCACCAAGCTCAACGGCGATTGGGGCTATTCGCCCAGCGCCGGCGGCTGGGTCGCCCTCAAGTATCTGAGCGAGAAGAAGAACGCCGGGAAGACCACCAGCACTATCAAGGCCGGCTCCATCTACACCGTGGCCGTGGATCGCCTCAACCTGCGCGCCAGCGCTTCCCTGAGCGCCGCCCGCGTCGCCATCCTCAAGAAGGGCGTCAAGGTGAAGGTCTCGCAGGTGAGCGGAGCTTGGGCGTACGTCACCGCTTCCAAGGGCGGCAAGTCCGTCCGCGGCTGGGTCGCGACGAAGTACATCAAGTAAAAACGGCCGCTCCGGAGGCGCCGCCCTCCGGACGCCCTGTGAAAAGGCAAGTTTGGAAACCGGGCCCCGCCGTCCTCTCGCGAGGACCGCGGGGCCCTCGCTTTTTCTCGGACAGAGCCCGCAGAAACAGTGCAAACTTTAACAGGGCGGGTCTGTGCCGGGGAGAGGGAATCTGCTATAATAGCAGGAGCGAGAGAACCAGAAGAAGGAGCGTGTACCCCATGGCAGAACTGACGATGGACAAGCTGGTCGCGCTGTGCAAAAACCGCGGCTACATCTTTGCCGGCTCCGAAATCTACGGCGGCCTGGCCAACA
>CACZOT010000189.1 GCA_902782795.1 uncultured Eubacteriales bacterium
CCCGAGGGAACGCCTCAAGAGCAGACGGAGCGCTGCCTGGAGGTCTTCCTGCGCTACTATGAGGCCCATATGAACGACGCCACGCGCCCCTATCCCGGCGTGCGCCAGGCGATGGAGAGGCTCCGCGCCGCGGGCGTGCGGACGGGGGTCCTCTCCAACAAGGACGACGCGGCGGCAAAGGCGCTCGTGCTGGCGCACTTTGGAACGAGCGTCGACGTGTGCCTGGGCACGCGGCCGGGCCTGCCGCTCAAGCCCGCGCCGGAGCCGGTGCGGGAGCTCCTGTGCGCGCTGGACGCTGGCGCGGGGGAAGCGGCGTACGTCGGCGATACCGGCATCGACGTTCAGGCGGCCAGGGCCGCGGGGCTGCGGTTTATCGGCGCGGGCTGGGGCTTCTGGGGGTGCGCTCGCCTGCTGGAAGCGGGAGCCCGGCGCGTCGTGGAGACGGCGGAGGAGCTCTTCGCCGCGCTCGCTGAGGAAAGGAGCTAACATCAGCCAATGAAGGAACATATCGACACCATCCCCCTTTGGGAGGCGTTCCGCGAGGAGGGCGAATGTCCCCTGTGCCGCCTGCATTCGCGCAACGAGGCGAAGTACCGGGAATACTTCATGGGCGCTTCGGTCATGGAGCCGGACGTGCGGGTGGAGACGAACAAGAAGGGCTTCTGCGCCAGGCATTACGGGCAGATGTTCCGCATGAGCAACCGCCTGAGCCTGGCCCTGAGCACGCACACGTACCTGAAGGACGTCATCTCCCGCGTGGAGGAGGACGCCAAGGCCCGCGAGGGCGCGCCGAAGAAAGCGGGCCTGTTCAGCCGGCGCAGCGCCGCCGCCCCGGCGGACGCGGCGGGCGTCGAGGCCGTGGCGGGAACGTGCATCCTCTGCGAGCGGCTGGAGGACACCATGCGCCAGTACGTGGAGACGCTCTACGTCACCTGGAAGAAGGAAAGCGAGTTTCGGCGCGTGTTCGCCACGGGCAAGGGCTTCTGCCTGCCCCACTACGCCCAGCTCCTGCGCGAGGCCCCGAAGAACCTCTCCGGCGGCGACCTGGCAGAGTTCACCAAGACCCTGATCCAGACCGAACGCGAGAACCTGGCGCGCATCGAAAAGGAGCTGGAGTGGTTCACGCTCAAGTTCGATTACCGCAACGCGGACAAGCCCTGGGGCAACAGCGAAGACGCCGTGGAGCGCACGCTCAACAAGCTGCGCATGCTCTCCATCCCCTTCAAGGACGACGAGCCCGAGGCGCGGCCGAAATAGTATTGACAAGAGGCGAAGGAACATGTTCAAGAGAATCGTGAGCGCGCTGCTGGCCCTTCTCCTGTGCGCGGGGATGGCCCTGGCGGAGACGCCGGAGGGCGAGAACCCGGCGCCGGAATATGAGGAAGTCATCGTCATCGAGGGCACGCCCGCCATCGACGCGGGCGTGAACGTGCGCCAGAAACCGGACGCGGGCAGCGCCAAGCTCGGCCAGATCCCGCCGGGCGGCAAATGCACGGTGACGGGCAAATCCAACGGCTGGTACAGCGTGGTCTACAACGGCAAGGTCGGCTACGTGCGGCAGGACCTCCTCGCCCTCAGCCAGCGCACGGAGCTGGTGGAAAAGATCGTCGAGGATCCGCTCGCCGCCTCCTGCGAGGGCTTCTCCGTGCCCTTCATGCAAAAGCCCGGCACGACCTTCCCCGTCGCGGGCAAGGTGACGAGCAATATCCCCATCGTGGAGGTCGTTCTGCGCGTGTACGATCTGCGCGCGCTCAAGGACGAGGCGCTCCTCTCCAGCAAGTTCACGCGCGAGCAGGACGTGCGCGAGTTCGATCTTTCCGCCTTCTCGAACGCGGGCGCGCTCACGGGCCTCTCCTCGGGCGAGAAGAAGTTCTACGTGGAGGTGCATTCCGCCAACGAAGCGCAGGAAGTCGCCTCGGCGCGGGTGTACATGTCCGGCAAGTGCGCGGACGCGGCCAGCATCACCTCGCTTTGTGAGATCAGCGTCACGCGCGGCCGCAAGCAGGACATGCTGGACGACACCTACGCCACCAGCTGGCGGCCGGCTTCGGTCAACGATGTGGTCAAGATCGTCCTGCCCAAGGACAGGGTGCCCGGCGGCCTGCTCATGGAGTGGGACAAGGCCCCCAAGCATGTGCAGATCACCTATTACGACGCCGCGGGCGAGAAGATTGATACCATCTACGAGACCAACCCCTCCGATCTCTGGAACCTCTTCTACGAGCTGGACGAGAACGTCCTCACCATCGAGATCCGCTCCAAGGATTCCGGCAACGCCATCAACAAGCTGCGCGTCTACGAGAAGGGCCGCATCTCCGAAGTGGTGCAGCGCTGGGAGCAGACGCCCGAGAAGATCGATCTCATGCTCATCGTCGCTCACATGAACGACGAAACGCTCTACTTCAGCGGCACGCTCGCCAAGCTCAGCGCCCAGGGGTATAAGGTGCTCGTGGTCTACATGACCGGCGACGACCGCAACAAGCACGCCGAGGCGCTGGATTGCATCTGGACCGCCGGGTGCCATATCCACCCCGTGTTCATCGGCTTCATGGATTACAAGGTAGACAGCTATTCCAAGGCGGAATGGCTCTGGGGCAGCGAGAACACTTACCGCGCGCAGGTCGAGCAGATCCGCAAATACCGGCCGGACGTCGTCCTCACCCACGATTGGAACGGCGAATACGGCCACAACCAGCATATCATGACCGCGCGCTACACCGTCAAGAGCGTGCAGATGGCCGGCAGCGAGGAGATCTTCCCGGATCTCGTCGAGCAGTACGGCGTCTGGGATACGCCCAAGCTCTACCTCCACCTCCACGACGGCAGCAAGCGCCTCGATCTCCACTTCAACGACGTGATGACCGAGCTCGACGGCCGCAGCCCCATGGAGATGGCCTTCATCTCCTTCGATAAGCACTATTCCCAGATCAAGCGCTATTCCCTCCACGGCGACGGCGTCACTTACGATTGCACCTGGTTCTCCCTCTATCGCTCCAACGTCGGCGAGGACGTCGCGCGGAATTCCTTCTTCGAGCACGTGGATTGACGATTCAGGGTGCGCCAGGGGGGAATGATTCTCCTTGCCCCCCACTTGGGAGGAATTCAATAAACAAAAGGCTTCGGCATCCTTATGGCAGGATACCGAAGCTCTTTTTTATCCGTGAAGAGATCCCCCAATATGGGATTCTAAAGGGACAGAGCCCCCTGGCGCCCCCTGAGAGCATTACAGCATGAGCTCCTGCGCCACGGAGGCGACGTGCTCCGGCGTGAAGCCGAAATGCGGGAAGAGGACCTTGTACGGCGCGGAGGCGCCGAAGGACTCCATGGCGACGACGCGGCCGTCGAGCCCGGCGTAGCGGTACATGGGCTGGGGCGAACCGGCCTCGACGCACACGCGCCTGCGCACGGCGGCGGGCAGCACGGATTCCTTGTATTCCGGGCTCTGGCGCTCGAAGAGCTCCATGGAAGGCATGGAGACCACGCGCGCGTCGACGCCCTGCTGGCGCAGAAGTTCCTGGGCGCCCATGCACGGGGCGACCTCGGAGCCGGAGCCGATGAGGATCACGTCCGGCACGGGCTTCTCGCTGTCGGAGAGGATATACGCGCCGCGCAGGGCCTCTTTGCCGGAGCCCTCGAACAGGGGCACATCCTGGCGGGTGAGAACGAGGGCGACGGGGTGCTTCTCCGTGATGGCGGCGAGCCAGCCGGCGTAGGTCTCGCGGGCGTCGGCGGGGCGGAAGACGATCATGCCGGGGATGGCGCGCAAGCCGGCGAGCTGCTCGATGGGCTGGTGGGTGGGGCCGTCCTCGCCCACGCCGATGGAATCGTGCGAGAGGATATAAGGCACGCCCAGCCCCATGAGCGCGGCCATGCGCATGGAGTGCTTCATGTAATCCGAGAAGACGAAGAAGGTGGCGCAATAGGGGCGCAGGCCGCCGTGGAGGAGGATGCCGTTGCAGATGGCGGCCATGGCGTGCTCACGCACGCCGAAGTGGAGGTTCGCGCCGTCCGGGGTCTCGGCGGAGAAATCGCCGCGGCCGGTGAGGATGCTCTTGTTGGAGGGGCCGAGATCGGCGCTGCCGCCGAAGAGGTTGGGCAGGAACCGGGCGATGTAGTTCAGCGCGCGGCCGGAGGCGGCGCGGGTGGCGACGGGCTTCTCCGCGGCCCAGTATTCCTCGTCGTTCAGGAAATCGTGCGGGAGGGCGTCGCTGTGCCAGGCGTCCCACTCGGCGGCGTGCTCGGGATACGCCTCGCGGTAGCGGGCGAAGAGCTCCTCCCAGGCGCGCTGGGCCTGGGCGCCGCGCGCGGCGGCGGCGCGTGGCGCCTCGAAGGCCTCCTCCGGGACGAAGAAGGGCTCGTCCGAGGGCCAGGCGAGGGCTTTGCGCAGCCCGGCGATGTTCTCCTCGCCGAGGGGCTCGCCGTGGGTCTTGGAGGTGCCCTGGGTGGGCGAGCCGTAGCCGATGACGGTATGGCAATCGATGAGCACGGGCCGGTCGGAGGTCTTGGCCGCGCGGATGGCCCTGGCGACGGCGTCCACGTCCGAGCCGTCGGCCACGTCGATGACGCGCCAGCCCTGGGCGGCGAAGCGCGCGGGCACGTCCTCGCGGAAGGCGAGGTCGGTGGAGCCCTCGATGGAGATCTCGTTGTCGTCATAGAGGGCGATGAGCTTGTTCAGGCCGAGGGTGCCCGCCAGGCAGCAGCTCTCGTAGGAGAGGCCCTCCATCATGCAGCCGTCGCCGAGGATGCAGAAGGTGTAATGGTCCACCACCGGGAAGCCCTCGCGGTTGAAGTGCGCGGCGAGGCGCTTTTCCGCCAGGGCCATACCCACGGCGTTGGCGATGCCCTGACCGAGCGGGCCGGTGGAGGTCTCCACGCCGCGGGTGCGGCCCCACTCCGGATGGCCGGGGGTGAGGGAGCCCAGCTGGCGGAACTGCCGGATATCCTCGATGGTCAGGCCGTAGCCAAAGAGATAGAGCATGCTGTACACCAGCATGGAGCCGTGTCCCGCGGACAGGACGAAGCGGTCCCGGTTGGGCCAGGCGGGGTCCGCGGGGTTGTGGGACATCTCCCTGCCCCACAGCGCGTACCCGAGGGGGGCCGCACCCAGGGGCATCCCGGGATGGCCGGACTTGGCCTTCTGTACGGCGTCCGCCGTAAGGATGCGAATGGCGTTGACAGTCATGCGCTCCGAATTCTCCATGGAATGATCCTCTCCCTTTTCATGGCGTTATCCCAGGGGCAAACGCGCCGCTCAGAGGCTGTCCTCCTCCGGCACGATGGATTCGAAGAAGCGGTACAGGGGCGTGAGATCCGAAAGGGCCTGCGCGACGGCTTCGACCAGCGCGGGCGATTTGAGCAGGGAAAAATCCGTCAGATCGCGCTCGAGGTAGAAGCTGCGGCCGCGATACCAGGGCGAGAGCGCATCCGGAATGCCCTCCGGCACGGCCATGCGCTTGTAGGAGCGCACGAACTGCCCGTATTCCGGGCCGGGCAGGGCCGAAAGGAGCTCCTGCGGGTTTTCGCGCAGGCGGCGGCGCAGGCCGTTCAAGAGAGGCTTGTTGTCGCCCCAGAAGCCCAGGCCGCAGTGGGCGGCGTCGGCGCTCATATCGAAGTAGGCCCCCATCGTGGTGCTCTTGTCCAGGTTGGGGCGGCGCCAGGCGAGCCAGATATAATCCCGGTAGGGGGATTTATCGTTGGAAAAGCGCAGGTCCCGGTTGATGCGGGCGACGACCTTCTCCGGCCGGGTCTCCATATCCGGATCGAGCGCGCGGACGCTTTCGGCGAGCGCGCCGGCCAATTCCAGGCAGGGGCCGCGCAGGGCGCGGACGTACCAATCGTGGTTGGCGTGGAAGAATTCCCGGTTGTTGTTGAAGCCGATGGCCATAAAGAATTCGAAGGTCTCGTCGGTAAAGCCCTGAAACATGCGCGTTTTACTCCTTTTCCTGGAGGTTCAGAGGTTTGTGCGGGCGGGTGCGCACCCATTCCGCCTCGTCCATGCGGGCGTTGCGGCGCAGGACGCGCATATGGCGGATGCGCCTCTCCCGCTGGAGACGGCGGCGGCGGCGGCGGACGACCGCGCGCGCCGCGAGGGCGGCGGCGAGCAGGGCGAAGGCCCAGAGCATCCCCCAGACGAACATGGCGTAGGCGCTGCGCCCCTCGGAGAGACGCCGGGGCGCGCCGAGTTCCTGGAGGGGGTCGGCCTCCGGGGAGGAAGGCCGGTTGCCGTCCGGGCGGATCTCCACGCGCACGGGCGCGGAGAAGACGATGGCCGTGGAGCCCGGGGCGTCCGCGTATTCGGCGAGGAACTGCATCTCCCCCGTCTCGGCAAGCGGGCAGGAGACGGCGCACTGCGTCTCCCCCGGGCCGAGCGCCGCCAAGGTGCGCAGCGGCCCCGCGCGCAGCTCGGAAACGGTGACGGAGCCGATGTCTCCCCCGCCGGAATTGACGAGGGTGATCTGCACGTCCACGTTGCCCGGCGCGGAGACGGCCTCGCTCGCGGCTTCGGCGCGCAGGCTGAGGCGGCTCGAGCCCTCCTCCGGGCTGAGCAGGACCGTCACGCCGTTGGAGGAGGCCGAGACCGTCTCTCCGGAGACGGAGAGCGCCGTGGCGGTGACGCGGAAGGTGGCTCCCCCGGTCAGCAGGGCGCGGAAGGAGAACTCCTGTTCCCCGCCCGG
>CACZOT010000190.1 GCA_902782795.1 uncultured Eubacteriales bacterium
CGACCACGATTACCTCCTGCTCGTCAACCTCGAGCGGACGCACACGAGCTTCGAGTACGTGGACGGCGCGCAAAAGCCGGTCGAAAAGAACGAGACCATGCGCTTTATCCGCTCCGAAAAGGAAGCGCCCATCGACGCCATCCTCGCGGACCTCACCTCCAGCCTCGCCGCGCCCGCGAACGATCTCGTCGGCGATTGGATCGCCACCGGATTCCTCATCAGCGGCGAGGAGAAGCCCTTTTCGGCCTACGGCCTCTCCGGCGTGGAGATCGTCTGCACCAACGGCCAGTTCTGCGAGTTCTTCCTCGCGGAAGACAGTTCCTTCGAGGGCGGCGTCTCCTCGTATTCTCTGGAGGACGGAAAGATCGTGAGCGAGATGGGCTCCAACAGCTACTTCCTCGACGACGCGGGCCGCCTGCACTTTGAATACAGCTCGGATTGGTACATCGTTTTCGAGCGCGCCGACGTCTGAGAAAACCTCCCTGCCGGCTCCCCTCGCGGGAGCCGGTATTTTTATGCGCCGCCTCCCTCTCGCTATACATTTTTATCCTTCCCGCCGTTGACTTTTTTTCCTTGGGTCTTTATACTGTACAGCTAAATACCGGGCCTCGTCCCGGAATATAACCGGAGGAAACCATGATGAACGACAGTATCCAGACGATCGCCCTGCGCATATGCGACCTGCGGGAGATCTGCGGCATGACGCAGGAAGAAGTCGCCGCGGCCGCCGGGATCCCTCTCGATATGTATCGGGAGTACGAGGCCGGCCAGCGGGATTTCTCCTTCAGCCATCTGTTCAACATCGCCTCCACATTGGGGGTGGATATTTCCGACCTGCTCACGGGCGAGAGCCCGAAGCTGCGCGGCTATATCCTGACGCGCGACGGCAAGGGCCTCGCCTTTGAGCGCCGCAAGGCCTACCACTACCAGCACCTGGCCTACAACTTCAAGGACAAAAAGGCCGAGCCCTTTATCGTGGTGGTGGAATACGACGGCCAGCTCGAGGGCAAGCAGGCCCATTCGCACGAGGGCCAGGAGTTCGATTACGTGCTCGACGGCCACATGAAGATCGTCCTGGGCGGCAACGAGCTCTATCTCGGCCCGGGAGATTCCGTCTACTATGATTCCTCCCTCCCCCACGCCATGTACGCGCTGGAGAGGGACGCGCGTTTCATCGCAGTGGTCATCAAGTAGACCGGCCCCACAGCCGCCGCGCCGCTCTTTTGCGGCGCGGCCAAAACAGGAGGCACCGATATGGCACAACTGTACAAAGAATACCTCGAGGTGTCCGAATTCGGCTCCTACGAGGATTTCCTGAGAAACTACCGCATCAAAGTA
This sequence comes from uncultured Eubacteriales bacterium, assembly GCA_902782795.1. GTDB lineage: Bacteria > Bacillota > Clostridia > Christensenellales > Aristaeellaceae > UBA1224. Next base: position 1,339 of record CACZOT010000190.1, read on the forward strand.
CCCGAAAACTTCAATTTCGCCTTCGACGTCGTGGACCGCATCGCCCGCGAGGAGCCGGAAAAGCGCGCGCTCCTCTGGCACACGCCCGAGGGCGAGACGCGCCTGTTCACCTTCGCGGACATCAGCCGCGAGAGCGACCGCGCCGCCGCCATGCTCCAGCGGCTGGGCGTGAAAAAGGGCGACAAGATCATGCTCGTGCTCAAGCGGCACTGGTCTTTCTGGATCGTCATCATGGCCCTGCACAAGCTGGGCGCCATCACCGTGCCGGCCACGAACCTGCTCACGAAAAAGGATATCGTCTACCGCGCCGAGGCGGCCTCCATTTCCTGCATCATCGCCACGAGCCACGGCTCCTTCCCCTCCTACGCGGAGGAGGCCCTGCCGGAGTGCCCCACCGTCCGCTTCTTGATGATGGCCGACGGCCGGCGCGAGGGCTGGCTCTCCTTCGAGGAGGAGATGGCGGCGACGCCCCTGCCGGAAGCCCCCCTCCCCCGCGTGACGGTGAACGAGGATATCCTCCTGCTCTACTTCACCTCCGGCACCAGCGGCATGCCCAAGATGGTCGTGCACGATCACACCTACCCCCTCGGCCACATCCAGACCGCAGCGTTCTGGCACGAGTGCCAGGAGGACGGGCTGCACCTCACCGTCGCCGAGACCGGCTGGGCCAAGTCCGTCTGGGGCAAGCTCTACGGCCAGTGGCTCTCGGGCTGCTGCGTCATGGCGTACGATTTTGACAAGTTCGTGCCGCGGGAGATCCTCGGGGTGATCCAGGAATTCCACATCACCTCCTTCTGCGCTCCGCCGACCATCTATCGCTTCATGATGACCGAGGAGATGGAGAAGTACGACCTCTCCTCCCTCAAGCATTGCACCATCGCCGGCGAGCCGCTCAACCCGGAGGTCTACCAGAAGTGGCTGGACCGCACGGGCCTGCCCCTGCGCGAATGCTTCGGGCAGACGGAGCTGTGCGTCACGGTCTGTACCTTCCCCTGGATGAAGGTCAACCCCGGCTCCATGGGCAAGCCCTCCCCCATGTTCGATATGGATATCGTTGATGAGGAAGGCAACTCCTGCCCGCCCGGCATCGTCGGAGAGATGGTCATCCGCACGCGCGGCGGCAAAAAGCCCGTGGGCATGTTCCTGGGCTACTATCTGGACCCGGAGCGTACCGAAAGCGTCTGGCACGACGGCCTGTACCACACGTTGGACCTTGCGTGGCGCGACGAATGGGGGTATTATTGGTATGTGGGCCGCGCCGACGACGTGATCAAGTCCTCCGGCTACCGCATCGGCCCGTTCGAGGTCGAGAGCGCGCTGGTGGAGCATCCCGCGGTCCTCGAGACGGCCATCACCGGCGTGCCGGATCCCGTGCGCGGCCAGGTGGTCAAGGCGACGATCGTCCTCAACAAGGGCTACGAGCCCAGCGAGGCGCTCAAAAAGGAGCTCCAGGACCAC
>CACZOT010000191.1 GCA_902782795.1 uncultured Eubacteriales bacterium
GCAGATGCAGATGCCCGCGGCCATCAGCGCGTTGTACACATTGAAGATGCCCGCCAGGCGCAGCGACACATGGATCGTATAGCGCTTGTGGAAGGTGATGGAGAATTCGCAGCCGCGCTCCCCCACCTCGATATCCTTTGCAAAGACGTCCGCCGGGGTGGAGATACCGCAGCGCGTATACCCGCGTCCCTCCATGGCCGCGGCGACGCGGTCGTCGTCGCAGTTGTAGGCGGCCTTTTTGCACATGCCCTGGTTGAACAGGAGCATCTTCGCGGCAAAGTATTCGTCCATGTCCGCGAAGTAATCCAGGTGGTCCTGGGAGAAGTTCGTAAAGCCCGCGGCTTCGAAGGTCATACCCGCGACGCGGTCCTGCACCAAGGCGTTGGCGGAGACCTCCATGACCACGTATTTCGCGCCGCCGTCGGCCATCTGGCGCAGGAGGCGCTGGAAATCGATGGGCTCCGGCATGGTGAGGTTGCCGGGGATGGTCTCGCTGCCCAGCATGGAGCCGGTCGTGCCGATGAGGCCGACCTTCGCGCCCGTCTGCTCAAGGATGGATTTGATCAGGAAGCTGGTGGTCGTCTTGCCCTTGGTACCCGTGAGGGCCACGAGCTTGAGGGAGCGCGCGGGGTTCCCGTAAAACTCCGCCGCCATGTAGGAGAGGGCGTTGCGCACGTTTTTGACCAGCACCTGCGTGCAATCCACGGGCAGCTCCCGCTCGACCACCAGCGCCCGCGCGCCCGCCGCGACGGCCTGGGGGGCGTATTCGTGGGCGTCGAAGTGCTTGCCGGGGATGCAGAAGAACACCGAGCCCGGCTGGACCTTGCGCGAATCCCGCTGCATGTTGGTGATCTCCACGTTTTCATCCCCGATGATGCGCACGAGCCCCGGGGCGGCCATGGCGAGCGTTTTGAGAATCATATCGATCGTTCTCCTCCGTAGAATTTCCGTTTGCTATCCTTGCGGCCCGGCGAAGCGCACGGTCACGCGCGTGGTCGGCGCGACCAGCTCCCCCGCGGCGGGCGTCTGTTCCACCGCTATGCCCTCTCCCTCGGCGCGAAGCTGCAATAGAGCGCCGCTCAAGGCCATCTGGGCGTCCATCATGTTCATGCCGGAAACGTCCGGCACCTCGATGCGTTTTTCCGGTTCCTCGGCGGCGAGCGTGTAGAGCATCACGATGCCGCCTTCGGCCATTCGGCTCCCGGGCTCGGGCAGCTGGTCGAGGATCGTCTCCCCGTCCCCGTCGAACACGCAGCGCAGGCCCGCGCCGGAAAGGGCGCTCGTCGCCTTCGCGACCGTGAGGCCGCGCACGTCGGGCACCTCCCGCTCGGGGCCCGGGTCTCCCTCCGGCCAAACGCCCATCTGCGCCAGGGATTTTTGCAGGATGTCCCGGGCGAACGGCGCGGCGGTGACGGAGCCGAAGTCCGGCCTTTTGGCCGCGCGGTCCACGATGAACAGGACCGCGATCTGCGGCTTGTCGATCGGCGCGAAGCCGACGAACGAGCCGATGTGGGTGCTGCTGGAGACCACGCCGTCGATGTAGACCTGCGCCGTGCCCGTCTTGCCGCCGATGCGGTAGCCCTCGATGTAGGCGTTGCGGCCTCCGCCCTTTTCCACGACGAGCTCCAGGAGCTCGCGCATCTGGGCGCTGGTCTCCTCGCTGATGGGGCGGGAGACGGCTTCGGGCCCGGTCTCGCGGACGATCTCCCCCGCCGCGGTGCGGATCTGGGAGACCACGTATGGCCGATACAGCGTGCCGCCGTTCACGGCCGCGCAGGCCGCTGTCAGCAGCTGCACGGGCGTCACGGCCACGGATTGGCCAAAACCGATGCGCGCCAAGTCCACGCGCTTGACTTTCTCCTTCGCAATGAGGATGCCCGCGCTCTCGCCCGGGATATCCACGCCGGTCCTTTTTCCCAGCCCGAAGGAATCGAGATAGCCGTAAAAGCGCTCCGTGCCCAGGCGCAGGCCCAGTTCCACGAAGACGGGGTTGCAGGAATTCTGCAGGGCCTCCGCCATGCTCTCTGCCCCGTGCGGATTGCCCCAGCAGCGGATGCGGCTTCCGTCCACGCTGGTGGCGCCGGAGCAGTAAAAGCCCTCGTTCACGCGCGTGACGCGGCTGTCCAACGCCGCGGAGGCGGTGAGGATCTTGAAGGTCGATCCCGGCTCGTAGACGTCCGCCACGACCGTGTTGCGCATGAGGCCGGTCAGCCGCGCGACGTCGCCGCGGGGCGGGTCGTTGGGGTCGTAATCCGGCTTCATGACCATGGCGAGGATCGCGCCGGAGCTCGGGTCCATCACCAGGACGCGCACAGCCGCAGCGTCGTTGACCTCCATGGCCTCGCGGGCGGCCTGCTCGGCGAAAGCCTGGATGGCGCTGTCGATGGTCAGGGTGACCGTGCAGCCCTCCTCGGCCGGGGTGTAGAGGACATCTCCTCCCCCGAGCGAGCGGCCGCGTCCGTCCACCTGGGTGCGAATGGCGCCGCGGGAGCCGGCGAGGTATTCGTTCAAGGACGCTTCCAGGCCGCTCTGGCCCACGCCGTCGATGGTCGTCAGGCCCAACAGCTGCGCCGCGAACTGCCCCATGGGGTAGTAGCGGCGGGAATCTTCCTCCAGATAGAGGCCGGAGAGGGCCTTGGAGCCCGCAGCGGCGTGCCGGGAAAGGAGGGTGCGGATCTCCAGGGCGATCTCGCGCGGCACCTGCCGCTTGAGGATCACGCCGCCCTTGCTCGTATCCGAAGCGCGGCGGACGATCTCGCCCTCGTCCATATCGAGGATAGGCGCGAGGACGCGGGCGAA
>CACZOT010000192.1 GCA_902782795.1 uncultured Eubacteriales bacterium
ATGAAGACATCGTTCCAGATCTCCACCCAGCGCTTGTCTTCGGGGTCGAACTTTTCGGGAGCGGGCAGGGGACCCGTCCAGTAGAACATTTCAGTATCCGGACCGCAGGGACCGGTGATGCCGGCGGGGCCCCACCAGTTATGCTCCTTGGGCAGGTAAAACAGCCGTTCCTCCGGCACGCCCATGGAACGCCAGATGTCGTGGCTTTCCGTATCCCGGGGGCAGTCCTCGTTGCCCTCGAACATCGTGAAGGCCAGCTTTTCCTTGTCCAGGCCCAGGTATTCCGGACTGGTCAGGAACTCCCAGGACCAGGCGATGGCTTCCTTCTTGAAATAGTCGCCCAGGGACCAGTTGCCCAGCATCTCGAAGAAGGTGAGGTGGCTGGCGTCGCCCACGTCGTCGATATCGCCGGTACGGATGCACTTTTGCACGTCGGTCAGGCGCGTGCCCATGGGGTGCTTGGCGCCGAGCAGATAGGGCACCAGCGGATGCATGCCCGCGGTGGTGAAGAGGACGGAAGGGTCGTTCTCCGGGATGATGGAGGCGCTGGGGATCACGGTGTGGCCGTGCTCGCGGAAGAACTTGAGGTAGAGCGCGCGCAGGTCGTTGGGGGAATTGAGCTGCATGGAAATCGTCTCCTTTGCATGAAATCGTGGCAAAAAAACAGCGCCTCTCGCTCCGGGACGAAAGGCGCTTTCGCGGTACCACCCTGATTGGCGCTCCACAGGGAGCGCCCTCTTTGGCCCGGTAACGGCGGGAGACCGCCGCGCCATTTCCTGCGCGGGGCGGGGGAGAGGCAGCCTTGGCGGCATGACCGGCTCGCAGCAGACGCCGGCTCTCTGCACATGCCATCGTGGATTTGCGGCGCGGGCACTCTATCTGAAGGCCGGGCCGCGCGGCTGCGACGCCGCCATGGAGGCGGAAGGGCAGTCGATTCGAGGTCGGGCGTTTACGCCCGACAAGCGGTTTCCGGTTCCGGTGCGAAGACGGCCTGTCAGGGCCGGCTGAGAGAGGAGACCGGGCCGCGCAGCTGCGACGCCGCCCAAGGGGCGGTGGGGCAGCCGAGTCCAAGGGTTCGCTCCACCATTGCCATATCAATAGGAAGTATACGCCCCGGGGGCGCGGGTGTCAAATGAAATTTGCGAAAAGCGGTTCTGCCCGAAGAAAGGAAAGAAAACCTTCCGAACCATAATGATGAACGCGCAAAAGAGAACCGGTTCAGCTTTACTAAACTTTAGATATCATAAAATAACGTTTTTTTCACGCTGCCCCGTGGAGAAAAAACCGTGCGGCAAAAATGATATATAAATAGGAAATAAAAAAACATACGGCGGGGAAAAACCGAACGTTCGACGTATTGACAACAGCCTCCCGAGGTGGTTTAATAAAGTCCGACTTGTGGTTTAATGTTCCTAAACACAAAACAATCGCAATCGGAGGTGACCCTGCCATGGAGATCGGCGCGAAGATCAAGCGCCTGCGCCTGCAGCGCGGCCTCACCCAGGAGGAGCTTGCCGATCGCTGCGAGCTCTCCAAGGGGTTCATTTCGCTGCTGGAGCGAGATCTGACCTCGCCCTCCATCGCCACGCTGACGGACGTGCTCGAATGCCTGGGGAGCGATCTGAGCAGCTTCTTCAGCGAGCGCGGCGAGGAGAAGATCGTCTGGGGCAAGGACGACATGTACGTCAAGGAGGACGAGGAAGAGCTGCGCGGCTCCATCACCTGGCTCGTCCCCTCGGCGCAGAAGAACCGCATGGAGCCCATCCTCGTGGAGATGGAGGGCGGCGGCGCCACCGCAGTGGACGACCCGCACGAGGGCGAGGAGTTCGGCTACGTTCTCGCAGGGTCCATCCGCATCCACCTGGGCGACCGGGCCATCCGCGCCCGCAAGGACGAGAGCTTCTATTTCCTGCCCAACGAGCGGCATTACATCGAGAACGCCGGAAAGACGCCCGCGCGCTTCCTGTGGGTCTCGACGCCGCCGAGCTTCTGATCACACAAAGGATACTAAACGATAACGGGGTGAGCCAACTATGGTCGAGGATATGCGTCTGATCGAGCTCAAACACGTCAGCAAAGTGTTCGGCGGCGAAACGCACGCCCTGAACGACGTGAGCCTCTATATCCGCAAACGGGAATTCATCACGCTGCTCGGCCCTTCCGGCTGCGGCAAGACCACGCTCCTGCGCATCATCGGCGGGTTCGAGTACCCCACCAGCGGCGAGGTGCTCTTCGAGGGCAAGGACCTGCTCGCCATCCCCGCCTATAAGCGGCGCGTGAACACGGTGTTCCAGAAGTACGCCCTGTTCAACCACCTGAACATCTACGACAACATCGCCTTCGGCCTGAAGCTGCGCAAAATGCCCGCCGACGAGATCGACCGGCGCGTCAAGCGCATGCTGGCCCTGGTGAAGATGACCGGCTACGAGAAGCGCTCGGTGGACGCCATCTCCGGCGGCCAGCAGCAGCGCATCGCCATCGCCCGCGCCCTGGTCAACGAGCCGGAGGTGCTGCTGCTGGACGAGCCCCTCGGCGCGCTGGATCTCAAGCTGCGCAAGGAGATGCAGCTCGAGCTCAAGAGCATGCAGCAGGAGCTGGGCATCACCTTTATCTACGTCACGCACGACCAGGAAGAGGCCCTCACCATGAGCGACACCGTCGCCGTCATGAACGCGGGCCGCATCCAGCAGATCGGCGATCCCAAGCGCATCTACGACGAGCCGAAGAACGCTTTCGTGGCGGACTTCATCGGCGAGAGCAACATCCTCGACGGCGTGATGCCGCGCGATGAGGTGGTGGTTTTCGCCGACACGCGCTTCGAGTGCGTGGACAAGGGCTTCGCGCCGGACGAGCGGGTGGACGTGGTCGTCCGCCCGGAGGATATCGAGATCACCACCCCGGAAATGGGCATGCTGCGCGGCACGGTGCACTCCGTGGTGTTCAAGGGCGTCCATTACGAGATGATGGTGGATACGGGCGCTTTCCGCTTCAAGGTCCATTCCACGGCCATGCACGCCGTGGGGAGCGAGGTGGGCCTGCGGGTCGTGCCCTTCAACATCCATATCATGAAGAAGGTGACGGACGAGTGAAGCGCAGCTGGTTCGCCGGGCCGTACGCCCTGTGGATGATCCTCTTCACGATCGCGCCGCTTCTGTTCGTGGTCTATTACGCCTTTACGAACACCCAGGGCGCCTTCTCCATGGCGAGCTTCCTCAAGGCGTTCGACGGCCAGTATCTGACCATCCTCTGGCGCAGCCTGTACCTCGCCTTCCTCTGCACGGTGCTGTGCTTTATCGTCGGGTATCCGGCGGCGTATTTCCTGGCCAGCAAGGATTTCTCCCGCAGCCAGACGCTGCTGGTGCTGATCCTCCTGCCCATGTGGATGAACTTCCTCCTGCGCACCTACGCCATGATGAGCATCCTGGAGGACAACGGCCTTCTCAACCAATTCCTCAAGAACCTGGGGCTGAACCCCATCTCCATCCTGGGCACGCAGGGCGCGGTCCTGCTGGGCATGGTCTACAACTACGTGCCCTTCATGATCCTGCCCATCCACACCTCCCTCAAGAAGATGGACGTGCGCGTCATCGAGGCGGCGCAGGATCTGGGCGCGAGCCCGGTCAACGTCTTCCGCCGCGTGGTGTTCCCGCTCTCCATCCCGGGCGTGATCTCCGGCGTGACCATGGTCTTCATGCCCGCGGTGACGACGTTCGCCATCTCGCGCCTGCTGGGCAGCGGCATGTTTCTTCTTTATGGAGACCTGATCGAGAAGCAGTTCCTGGAGCTCAACAACTGGAACTTCGGCTCCTCGCTCTCCATGATCATGATGGTGCTGATCATCATCTCCATCGGCCTTCTCAACAAGGCGGACCCGAAAAAGGAAGGGAGCGGTGTGCTGTGAACAAGCGATCCGGCGGGCTGTTCCGCTTCTTCAAGGGCACGTATCTTGGGTTGCTGCTCTTTTTCCTGTACGCGCCCATCGTGGTGATGATCGTCCTCTCCTTCAACGACGCCAAGTCCCGCGCGCGCTGGGGCGGCTTCTCCTTTAGGTGGTATCTGCGCCTGCTGGAGCGCAGCGACATCATGAACGCCCTGTGGGTGACGGTCTCCATCGCGGTGCTCGCCACCATCGTGGCGACCATCCTGGGCACCCTGGCCGCCATCGGCACCCACGCCATGAAGAAGGGCTGGGCCAACGCCATGCTCAACGTGGCCTACCTTCCCATGACGACACCGGATATCGTCACGGGCGTCTCGCTGATGCTGATGTTCGTGTTCGTGCACATGTCGCCGGGCTACTGGACGATGCTCATCGCGCACATCGCCTTCGACACGCCCTACGTGCTCTTCTCGGTCATGCCCAAGCTCCAGCAGATGGACCCGAACCTCTACGAGGCGGCGCTGGACCTGGGCTGCACGCCGCTGCGGGCCGTGCGCAAGGTCATCCTGCCGGAGGTCATGCCGGGCGTGGTCACGGGTGCGCTGCTCTCCTTCACCATGTCTCTGGACGATTTCGTCGTCTCCTACTTCACCTCGCACACGGAGAAGAACCTCTCCATGGTCATCTACTCCGCGGCGAGGAGGGGCATCGAGCCCTCCATCTACGCGCTGTCCACCATCATGTTCCTGGTGGTGCTGGCGCTCCTGCTCATCATCAACCGGCGCTCGTCGCTGGAAGAGGTATCCTGATCACAACGCTTAGGAGGAACTGGAAGCAATGAAAAAATGGGGTAAAGTGATCCTCGCCATCGTCCTGGTGGCCGCCATGACCGTCCTGCTCGCCAGCTGCGGCGAGAAAAAGACCGCCGACGAGGGCCAGACCACCGCCAAGGCAGGCGGCACCATCACCGTGTTCAACTGGGACGATTATATCGACCCGGCCGTGCTGGATCTGTTCAAGGAGGAGACCGGCATCACCGTCAAGTACGTCATCTTCACCACCGTGGAGGAGATGTACGCCAAGGTCACCGCGGGCGGCGGCGCCTACGACGTGATCTTCCCGTCCGATTACATCATCGAGCGCATGATCAAGGAGGACCGCCTCCTCAAGCTCGACAAGAGCCTCATCCCCAACTACGCCAACATCTCCGAATGGCTCCAGAGCCCGGATTACGACCCCAACGCGGAGTATTCCATCCCCTATATGTGGGGCACCGTCGGCCTTCTGTACAACACCGACCTGGTCGACGAGGAGATCACCTCCTGGAGCAGCATCTTCGATCCGAAGTACCAGAACAACGTGTTCATGCTCGCCTCCTACCGCGATTGCCTGGGCTCCACCCTGTGCTACCTGGGCTACGACCTCAATACCCGCGATCCCAAGGAACTGGGCGAAGCCAAGGATCTGCTCATCCAGCAGAAGAAGGACGGCATCGTCAAGGGCTATCTCGTGGATGAGACTAAGGACAAGATGATCGGCGGCGAGGCGGCCATCGCCATGATGTGGTCCGGCGACGCGCTCTACGCCATCAGCGAGGGCGAAGGCGACAACCTCGTCTACGTCGTGCCGGAGGAAGGCTCCAACGTCTGGGTGGACGGCGCCTGCATCCCCGCCAACTCCGCCAACCCCGCCGGAGCCCACGCCTTTATCGATTTCCTCTGCCGCGAGGACATCGCCCGCATGAATATGGATTACATCTACTACTCCACTCCCAACCAGGCCGTCATCGACCATATGACCGAGGAAGAGCTCGCCGACGAGACGCTCGTGCCGCCGCAGGACGTCATCGACCGCTGCACCTTCTTCCACGACGTGAGCGAGTATATCGACCTGTACGAGAGCGTCTGGGTCGAGATCCTCGGCTGATGCCCGCCGGAAACAAACAAGCGCATACCGCGCCGCGCATCGCGGCCGTCGGCGATCTGTGCGGCTTCGGCCGCTGTTCGCTGGCGGTCGCGATCGCGGCGCTTTCCGCCCTGGGCGAGCAGGCCTGCCCCCTGCAGACGGCGGCGCTCTCCACCCATACGGGCGGCTTCGGCGCGCCCGCGCGGGCCCCGATGGCGGGATACATGGCGGAAGCCCTGGAGCACTGGCGGGGGCTCGCTCTGCGCTTTGACGCGGTGCTCACGGGGTACCTGGCCACGGCGGAGCAGGCCGAGACCGTGCGCGCCCTCCTGGAGGGGCAGGGGGAGGCCCTGCGCGTGGTGGACCCCGTCATGGGCGACCACGGCCGCATGTACTCCTCTCTCCCGGCGGACATGCCCGAGCGCATGCGGGAGATCTGCTCCCTGGCGGACGTGATCACCCCGAACCTGACGGAGGCATGCCTCCTCGCCGGGCGGGAGATGCCGGAGGAGCCGCTCTCCACGGCCTCTGCGGAGGAGCTCCTGAACGACGTGCGCCGGGCGACCGGGGCGGGAACGGTGCTCGTCACCGGCCTCGGGATCGTCGGCGGCGCGGCCAACTGTTCCCTCGGCGCGGACGGCCGCCTGCTCAGCGCCCGCTTCACGCGCGAGCCTGGCGCGTATCCCGGCACGGGGGATCTCTTCGCCTCCGTGCTGACCGGGGCCCTGGCGCGCGGCGCGGATCTGGCCGAGGCGGTGGAGCTGGCCGGGGAATTCGTGCGCCGGGCCGTGGCGCGCACAAACGCCCTCGGGTGCGACAAGCGCGAGGGCGTGCAGTTTGAGGCGGAGCTGCCTTTCCTGACGAACTGGGCGGCGACGCGGGAGGCTTGAAACATGACTTCACTGAGGTTTACCCTGCGCCGCCTGCGCTCGCGGGCGGATTTCGCCGTGCGCGACAAGGTCGCGGGCATCCTCGCCGGGCGGGCCATCCGCAAGGCGGGTTTTTCTTTCGCGCCGCGCAGGAAAACGCGGGCCGGCGGCGAATTAGATAGGGGAGAAAACGCGACGGGAAGGGACGGGAGAAGGATGGTCAAGGTTTGGGCACACCGGGGCGCGAGCGCGTACGCGCCGGAGAACACGCTGGAATCCTTCGCGCTGGCGGCAAAGATGAAGGCCGACGGTGTGGAATTGGACGTTCATCTGAGCAAGGACGGCGAGGTCATCGTCTGCCACGACGAGAAGATCGACCGCACCTCCAACGGCAAGGGTGCCATCGCGGAGATGACCTACGAGCAGCTTCTGGGCTACTCCTTCGACAACGGCATGCCGGAATACGCCGGCGCGAAGGTCCCCACCCTGCGGCAGGTCTACCAGCTTCTCGAGCCGGCCGGGCTCACCGTGAACGTGGAGCTCAAGACGGACAACACCTGGTACGAGGGCATCGAGGAAAAGTGCCTCGCCATCGCCAGGGAGTGCGGCATGACGGATCGCGTCCTCTATTCCTCCTTCAACCATAAGAGCCTGCAAAAGCTCCTCTCGCTGGATCCGAACGCCCAGACCGGCCTTCTCTACTACCTGCCGCTCGGCACGGACGACAGCGTCTACGCCGTGGAGCAGAAGGCCTTCGCGGTGCATCCGCACTGGAAGTTCTGCCACGTCGAGGGCTACATGGAGAGCATGAAGGCCAAGGGTGTGCGCGTGCATCCCTGGACGGTGGACGATCCCGAGGAGATGCGCGCCCTCATCGATCTGGGCGTGGACGCCCTCATCACCGACAAGCCGGACGTGGCCCTCAAGGTCCTGGGCCGCTGAAAACCGGGCGACCGAGCGTGGAGGTGACGCGCGTGTTTGACAGGACCATGCCGGACGTGCATCTGGAAATGCGCCTGCCGCGTCTCGTGGACGTGCCGGATACGCCGCCGCCGGAGGGCTTCTCCATCCGGACCTACCGCCCCGGCGAGGAGGCGGCCTGGGCCGCCATCGAGACCGCCGCGGGCGAGTTTTCCGACCCCGCGGATGCCTTGCGCGCTTTCGAGGTCCATTTCGGCGCGGACAGGGCCCTCCTTCCCGAGCGCATGTTCTTCGCCGTGGACAGGGAGGACCGCCCCGTGGCAACGGCCTCGGCCTGGTTTCGCGGGGAAACGGGCATGCTGCACTGGGTCGCCGTGCATGGAGACTGCCAGGGCCAGGGGCTGGCCCGGCCCGTGATCTCGGCAGCGCTGAGGCGCCTTGAGAGCATGGGCTATAAAGAAGTGGAGCTGGGCACGCAGCCGCCCAGCTGGCTCGCCATCCGCCTGTACCTGAAATACGGCTTCGCGCCCGTCTGGAAGGACGACGCGGCCGTCATCGCCGGGTGGGAAGCGGTATATCGTAAGATCGGAAAGGAATTTGCAAGGGAGCTATGCGTAAGATCGGTATGATCGTTTTGATCCTGATCCTTTGCGGCGCGCTCGTCTGGAGCGGCCTCGCCACGGCGGTGTTCCTCAAGGAGGAATTCGCCCAGGAACCCGGCCCGGCGGATTGCATCATCGTGCTCGGGGCGCGGGTGATGCCGGACGGGCGGCTCTCCACGGCGCTGCTCCGGCGCGTGGAGAAGGCGCAGGCCATGTACCAGGACGGCCTGGCGCCGCTGATCATCGTCTGCGGGGCCAAGGGCTCCGACGAGCCCCACACCGAGGCCGCCGCCATGCGCGCCTGGCTCGTGGAAAAGGGCGTGCCGGAGGAGGCCATCGTGGAGGAGGACCAGTCCACCTCCACGGAGGAGAACCTGCGCAACGCCATGGCCATCATGGAAGAGCGCGGCCTCAAGACGGCCATCGTCACCACCAACGCTTACCACCTCACCCGCGCTATGTGGGTGGCCCAAAAGGTGGGCTTGGACGCCCAGGGCGCGGCCGCCCTGAACAACGATTTCCTGCACACCCGCCTGAAGCTGCGCTACCGCGAGGCCGTGAGCTGGGTGCTGTATTGGCTGGGGATATAGAGCGATGAGAACGGAACGCATGTACGCGCGCGGCGCGGAATACCAGCGCTTTGAGACGCTCAAGCGCAACCGCGAGAAGCGCTCCAGGCAAGGCCTCGCCTTCATGGAGGGCGTGCAGATGGTCGAACAGGCCATCCGCTACGGGTGGGAGTTCGCCGCCATGGCCGTGGCCGACGGCAAGCGCCTATCCGGCTGGGCGGAGGATATGATCCGCCAGGCGCAGCCGGAGGTCCTCTACAGGATGGAGGAGCAGATGCACGCCGACCTCTCCGACCGGGAGGACAGCTGCGAGATCGTCGCGCTCGTCCGCACGCGGCAGGACGGCCTGGAGCGCATCGCCCGGCAGGCGGAGGAGAGCGAAGCCCCGCCCCTCTACGCGCTGTTCGACCGTCCCGCCTCGCCCGGCAATCTGGGCACCTTCCTGCGCTCGGCAGACGCCTTCGGGGCCACAGGCGCCATCGTCACTGGCCACGCGGCGGATTTTTACGATCCGCAGTGCATCCGCGCCAGCGTGGGCACGGTGTTCGCCCTGCCCTTCGGGGAATTGCCCAGCGCGGAAGCCGCCCTGGAATGGCTGCGGGCCCGTCCGGACAGGCCGCTCATCGTCGGCACCAGCGCGCACGGCGTCAAAAACCTGGATGAGATCGACCTCACCGGCCCGGTCGCCCTGGCGATCGGCAACGAGACCTTCGGGCTCTCCCGCGCCTGGAAGGAGGGCTGCGACGTGCTCGCGCGCATCCCCATCTGCGGCGCGGCCTCGTCGCTCAACGCCGGCAGCGCCGCCACCGTCTGCTTTTACGAGATCAGCCGCCAGAGGCTCGCCAAGGGCCTGCCGCCGCGGTAGAGTAAGGAGAAGAACGCTTTGAACGAGAAACCCTCTTTCCGCTCCGGCTTCGTCGCCATCCTGGGCGCGCCGAACGTGGGCAAATCCACCATCATGAACCATTTCGTGGGGGAGAAGGTCTCCATCGTCTCCAACCGCCCCCAGACCACACGCACCAAGCTCCTGGGCGTGGCGACGCGGGAGGACGTGCAGATCGTCTTCGTGGACACGCCCGGCCTGCACCGGCCCCGCACGAAGCTGGGAGAGTACATGATGCAGGCCGCGCGCGACGCCCAGGAGGGCGTGGACGCCGTGCTCTTCGTCACGGACGCCCAGCGCGTCAGCCCGCCCGAGCTCATGCAGGAAGCCCTGAAGATGAATTGCCCGCGCTTCCTGGCCGTGAACAAGACGGATCTCGTCACGCCCGAGGCGCTCATGCCCCAGCTGGCGAACCTCTCCGGCCTGGGCTTTGACGAGATCGTCTCCGTCAGCGCGCGCACGGGCGAGAATATGGACGTCCTCTGGCGCCTCATGGCCGGGGCGATGCCCGAGGGCCAGAAGTATTTCCCGGACGATATGATCACCGACCAGCCCGAGCAGTTCCTCGTGGCGGAGATCGTCCGCGAGAAGGCCCTGCGCAGCCTCTCGGAGGAGGTGCCCCACGGCATCGGCGTGGAGATGCTCTCCATGAAGAAGCTCTCGGAGAACCTCACTGAGATCCACGCCAACGTCTACTGCGAAAAGGAGAGCCATAAATCCATCATCATCGGCAAGCATGGCTCCATGCTCAAGAAGATCGGCTCCGAGGCGCGCGCGGATATCGAGCGGCTGCTGGGCACGAAGGTGATGCTGCAGCTCTGGGTCAAGGTGCGCGAGGATTGGCGCAACCGCTCCGGAGACCTGAAGACCCTCGGGTACGTGCGCGAGGAGTAGCCCATGAACCGCCTCATCACGGACGCGATCGTCCTGCGCCGCTCCGAATGGCGCGATTACGACCGCATGGTCACGCTCCTGACGCCGCAGGGGCGCATCGACGCCGTGGCCCGCGGCTGCAGAAGGCCGCGCTCGCCCCTGCTGGCTGCCGCGGAACCCTTTACCGCGGGGGAGTACGCCCTCTTTCAGGGCGGAGGGCGCTTTACCGTCGAACAGTTCCGCGCTACGGATACCTTCTACCCCCTGCGCGAGGATTACGAGCGCCTCACCCATGGCGCGTACTGGCTGCGCCTGGCAGAAATGCAGGCCATGCCGGATCAGCCCAGCGAGGAGCTCTTCGCCCTGCTCCTGCGCGCCCTGGCGCATCTGGCGTATTCCGGGCTCAACGCCTCCATGCTCACCATGGCGTTCGAATTACACTACCTCGCAATCCTCGGCCTTTCGCCGGTCATGGATTCCTGCGTGCGCTGCGGCGCGCCCGTGGAGGGCAACGCCTGGTTCGACGCCGCGGGCGGGGGAGTGGTCTGCGAGAAATGCCGCCGCGCCCTGCCGGATATCAGCAACGGCGCGCGGCGCATCATGCTGCGCGTGCCGCGCACCCGGTTCGACGCGGTCAAGCACCTCGAGGGCCACGCGGACGCCCCCATGGCCGCCCGCTTCACGCGCCAGTTCCTCCTGCAGCGGATGGAATTCGCGCCGAACCTCGCGCCGGATATCGTCTTTCCCGTGGAGATGACGTGAATTTTTCCGCCATGTGTTTCACAGGCGGGTCTTTTCGTGTATAATGATAATGGAATGAAACGGGCGGCGGAGGACCGTCCGTATAAGGAGGAAAAATGATATGGCGAAGTATGTCTGCAAGGTCTGCGGTTATGTGCACGAAGGCGACAATCCCCCGGAGCAGTGCCCCGTCTGCAAGGCGCCCGCTTCCAAGTTCGAAAAGCAGTCTGAGGAAATGAGCTGGGCCGCCGAGCACGTCGTCGGCGTGGCGAGCGACGTCCCCGAGGATATCAAGGCCGATCTGCGCGCCAACTTCACCGGCGAGTGCAGCGAGGTGGGCATGTACCTGGCCATGAGCCGCGTCGCCTTCCGCGAAGGCTACCCGGAGATCGGCCTCTATTGGGAGAAGGCCGCGTATGAAGAGGCCGAGCACGCCGCCAAGTTCGCCGAGCTCCTCGGCGAGGTGCTGACCGATTCCACCGAGAAGAACCTGCGCATGCGCGTCGACGCCGAGAACGGCGCCACCGCCGGCAAGACCGACCTGGCCAAGCGCGCCAAGGCCCTGAACCTGGACGCCATCCA
>CACZOT010000193.1 GCA_902782795.1 uncultured Eubacteriales bacterium
GGCATTCTAAACCAACTGAACTACCGGACCACATTTTGGTGTGCCTTCAGGGACTTGAACCCCGGACCGATCGGTTATGAGCCGACTGCTCTGACCACTGAGCTAAAGGCCCAAGCCTTCTCTCGTCCCACACGGAGTAAAATGGCGACCCCTAGGGGATTCGAACCCCTGTTACCGCCGTGAAAGGGCGATGTCTTAGGCCTCTTGACCAAGGGGTCGCATACTGGTCGGGGTGACAGGATTTGAACCTGCGACCCCATGCTCCCAAAGCACGTGCGCTACCGAACTGCGCTACACCCCGACGCACACGATGCTTGCCCGCATCTCTCGCGAACGGCAAGTGTTATTATAACAGCCGATGCGCGTTTCGTCAAGGGTTTTTCGGCGTTTCCCGCAAAAAATTTTCGCTGGACGCGCCGCCGGGGCGGGCAGCCGCGCGGGGAGGGAGGAACAGCCCCCTCCCCTTCGCGCGGCGATCCGTCAAACCGCGCGGGTCAGAAAGGCCAGGAGCATCGCGGCGGCCTCGGCGCGGGTCGCGGCGTCGTTCGGGCGGAAAGCGCCGCTCGCGTCGCCCCGGGCCACGCCCATGGCGCGGGCGATGGCGACGTATCCATAGTCGGCGTCGCTCAGCTGGTCATCGTCCGCGAAGCCGCAGACGAACGCCTCCCGCAGGCCGGCCGCCTTGCCGTAGCCGCCCATGGCCACGAGCATGCGTGCCGCCTGGACGCGCGTCACCGGGGCGGCAAGATCCCCTCCGGGAAGGGGAATGCCCGCGTCACGCGCCGCGGCGGTCAGATCCGCGTCCTTGCTGGGATCGACCCAGGTATAATCGCCGGCCTGGAGCAGAAGCGCGAGCCAATCGCGCAGGGAGACGGCCTCGTTCGGGCGGAATTCCCCGCCCGGGAAGCCGATGCCGTGGGCGCCAAGCGTCTCGATGGCCTCGCGCTCGGGGCAATCTTCCAGATCTTCGTAGGCGTATCCGGCTGTCTCGTCCTTCCGGGCATAGAGGCTGCCGTCGCGCGCGGTCACGCCCACAAGGCCCGGCGCGGCCTCGAGGGTGTAGCAGAGGACGCCCTTATAGGTCTCGGCGTATTCCTCGCGGGAATCGAGCACGTCCACATAGCGCAGCTTCGTCTCGAGCTGCATAAGCCAGATCTCCTTGGCCCTCTCCGCTCCGATCACGTCCTCGGCGCTCTCGAACTC
The DNA here is from genome assembly GCA_902782795.1 of uncultured Eubacteriales bacterium. Classification (GTDB taxonomy): domain Bacteria; phylum Bacillota; class Clostridia; order Christensenellales; family Aristaeellaceae; genus UBA1224. The sequence continues at coordinate 1,204 of CACZOT010000193.1, forward strand.
CATTTCCTCGTCCCAGCTGCAGTGGAAATCGTCCACCAGGCCCGTGACGATGTTCACGGAAACCGCGAAGTAATCCTCCTCGTAGGGAATGCCGTTTTCGGCACGCTCGTACAGGAAGTTCCACTGCGGCTCGTACCAGTAATAGAACGCGTCGTCCGTGCTCTCGCGCAGGGAGGTGTGGCCGCTGCGCTCCGGGAAATAGCGCTCCAGGAAGCCCTCGGCGACGGCGCGGGCCTCGTCCTCTCCGCGTTCGGCGGCGGGCGCGTAGGCGCTGCCGATGGGATAATAGGTGTTCAGGGACACGATCGCGCCGTCCTCGGCCTGGAGGCAGACGATCTTCTCGATGCAGAAGCTCTCCTTGCGGGCCTCGGCGTCCTGAACTTCCTCCTCGGTGAAGCCGAAGCGCCCCACGAGCGTCTTTCCGTCCACCTCGCACAGGTAGCGAAGGGTGGCGAAGACTCCGGCGTCGCCGTCGCGCACGGTGTTCACCCGCGAGAGGACATATTCGTCCGTGAGGCCGAACTCCGCGATGGCGCGGGCGCGCTTGTCCAGCTCCTCGCGGCTGAGCAGGCCCTCGGTCGCCTCGATGCCGCTGATCTCCACCTCGGTGAGGCTGGCCCTGGGGAACGTCTCCATGCCCTTGCCGTCGGCGGCCATTCCGGCGCTCTCCTCATAGGCGATCATATCGCCGCCGTTTGGCTCTACGCCCGCGCCCGTGGCGGCGTCCACATAGCCGCTGCCCGCGATCCTGGGCAGATAGACAAGCACCGCCTTGCCGCTCTCATCGCGGATGTAGCGCAGCTCCATGGAGAGGTTGCCCTCCAGCAGGGCCGCGGCCGCGCCTTCGTCCAGGAGCTCCTCCGGCACGGCGAAGGACGTGTACGCGGTGTAGGCGTCGCTGCGCCAGAAGTTGACGACAACGCCGTCCGAGGCGCGCACGGTGAGGTTCCAGTATGCCTGGGTGTCGTAGCCGTGGCGGGTCACCGGCCCGGAAAAGGTGTAGGACCAGGGATTGAAATTGCGCTTGTTCATGTCGCTGTCCGTGATGCGCCAGCCGCATTCGCCCCGCAGGACCTTTTCCAGGAAGGCCTCGGCGACGGGCTGGAAGCGGTCGGATCCATCCTCGCACAGGCGGGGAGCGAAGTCCGAGGACCAGCGCTCCCACTCCTCTTCGCTGTCGTTGCGGCTATACTCGTACACCTCGCCATCCGGGTCGCACGTGACGAACACAGAGCCGCCTTCTCCCAACCAGTTCAGGCTCCAGTATTCCGTGCCCGCGGCGTCGGAATAGCTGTCTCCGTAAAAATCCGTATACTCGTCGCCGATGCCCAGCAGCTCCTTCACCAGGAGCGTGACGCGGCCAAGCTCGCTCTCCGCCGCCGCGCCCGCGCAGCCCAGTAGCAGCGCGCCGGCCAGCAGCAGCGCGATCATCCTCTTTTTCATCCTTGGGTCCTCCTTGTTGGTTTCCCCTCTTTGACGCCGCGCGCCGCGGGGCGGTTCCGGGGCGCCATCCCCCGACCCGCCGCTGACAATAAAACGGGCTCCGGGATCCCGGTAAAGGGATCCCGGAGCCCGCGTTTGGGCCCTGGCGGTTCCGTGTGGCAGAAAGGCTGAACGGCCTTCCCCGCCCCCGAAAAGGGATCAGAACTCCCGCGCGAGGCGCACGCCCGCCTCGTAGAAGCTCTCGGGCATATCGCTGAGCATGACGTCGATGGAACCTCCGTCGTAGAAGCGGCGGATGCTCTCGGCGAAGAGCGGCGCGACGGAGATGGTCTGGAAGCGATCCCGACCGAGGATGTTGACGTTATCCACGGTATCGGTGGAGATGACCCGTTCGATCTCGCTGTCCTCGATGCGCTTGACGCCGCTCTCGGAGAGGACGTTGTGGCTGAGCACGGCGAAGACGCGCCTGGCGCCGCGCTTTTTCAGGCAGCGGGCCAGCGAGGCGAGCGTGCCGCCGGAGGAGGAAAGCTCGTCCACGATGACGGCGTCGCGGCCGGAGACGTCGCCGATGAGCTCCAGCACCTCGCCGCTCTCCTCGCGCGAGGAGCGGATCTTGTCCGCGATGGCGGTGGTGAAGCCCAGCTCAGCCGCGAACTTGCGGGCCATCTTCACGCGGCCGGCGTTCGGGGAGACCGCCACGGCGTTCTCGAGGCCCAGGCGGCGCACGTGTTCGGCGAGCATGGGCATGGCGCGCAGGTGGTCCATGGGCGTCTTGAAGAAGCCCTGGATCTGCGGGGCGTGCAGGTCCATGGTCATGAAGTGGTCCGCGCCCGCCAGCTCCATGCACTCGGCGCAGACCCGCGCCCGGATGGAGACGCGCGGCTCGTCCTTCTTATCGCCCTTGGCGTAGCTGAAATAGGGCATGATGAGCGTGCAGCGGTTGGCGCTGGCGCGCTTGAAGGCATCCAGCCAGAAGAGGATCTCCACAAACTCGTCGTTGGCGGCCATGCCGATGGGCTGGACGAGGAAGACGTCCTTGTCGCGCACGGATTCGTCCACGCGCACGAAGGTGTTGCCCTCGGAGAAGCGGATCAGCTCCGAGGCGCCGGGGGCGATGCCGAGATACTGGCAGATGCGCTCGGCGAATATGCGCCCGCCGCTGCCGGCGAAGACGGTAAACCTGGCCTGCTCGTACATGGGGTGTTGCCCTCCTTCCCTGTTCCCACGAAAAAGAGCGGCGGCCGGGGAGAGCGCGGCTCTCCCCGGCCGCCGCGGCGCGTCAGATCTCCTTGGCGGCGACGCACTCGATCTCGATGCGCGCGCCTCCGGGCAGCGCGGCCACCTGGAAGCAGCTGCGGGCCGGGAAGTTCGGGCCGAAGGTCTCGGCGTAGATGCCGTTGATGAGGCCGAAATCGGCGATATCGGCCAGGAACACGGTGGTCTTGAGGACGTGGGCGGGGGTCAGGCCCATCTCGCCCAGCACGGTGGTGATGTTGGCGAGGACCTGGTGGGTCTCCGGCTCGATGCCGCCGGGCACGAGCTTGCCGGTGGCCGGGTCGGTGCCGGTGATGCCGGAAACGTACACGGTCTTCTCATCGCAGACCGCGGTGGAATAGGGGCCGCCCGCCTTCGGGCCTTTGGTGCTGAGGAAGGTCTTCTTCATGGTTCTCTCTCCTTCTCTATGTGATGGTTGGCTCGTAGCTCAACTGCCGCTGCGGGAATGGATGCCCACCCAATAGATATTGGGCTGGGGCTGGTAATAATCGCGCGAGAGGACCTCGGTGGTGACGACCTGGCCGTCCTTGACGAAATCTCGGAAGGCCTGGCTGCGCATGCCGGGCTTGCCCTCGCTGGCGAGCATGTGCTCGTCGTCGTAATAGACGTACTTGCCCTCTTTATCCTGGCGGTAGCGGATCTCCTTGGCGGGGATGTTGCTCTCGAGCACCTCGGAGCGCAGGACGATCTGATACTCGCCGGGCATGCCGAAGATGGAGACCGTCGCCTTCTCGCTGGTGACGTTGGTGAAGAAGTAGAGCGGGTAGCCGGAATTGTTGGTGAAGACGAGGTCCTTGGTCTCGTTGTTGACGGCCGCGTCGAAGCTGGGCTTGACGTAGCCCACGGTCATGTTGTGGTTGGAACGCGCGTCGATCTGCAGGCCAGCCTCGAGGACGGCGTCATAGAGAGTGGTCGACGCCTGGCAGGTGCCGCCGCCGAAGCCCTCGGTAAAGGAGGTGCCGGCGTACTCCATGGCGTTGTTGTAGCCCCTGGCCTCGTTGCGCTCGCCGACGATGGCGTTGAAGGAGATCTGCTCCCCCGCGGGTACGCACAGGCCGTTGAAATTGCTCAGCGCCAGGCGGATGTTCGCGGTGCGGTCGGCGGAGCTGTTCTCGGTGGTGGTGCTCTTTCTGGCCACGAGCTGCGTGGCCTCGACGAGCTCCTGGGTGCTGCGCTCCGGCTCGGAGACGGCAGGCTCCAGGGCGATGTCGTATTCGCCGCCCATGACCATGGCGTCGGTCAGCTGGGCGATGAGGGACTCCGCGTCCAGGCTCAGGCCGGTCTGGGATTGGGAGATATCGAACAGCTCGTAGCCGACGACGGTGACGGTGGCGTCCACGGGCTCGGTATCGATCTCGCTCTTGATGCCGTAGACGAAGCTGCTCAGGGCCTCCGTATCGTATTGCAGGCTGCTGGCCAGCATGATGGGGCTCGAACGCAGGGCACGGATCTGGGCGCGCCGCGCCATCTTGGAGCCCTCGCGGGCGTAGCTCCAGGCCTGGTCGATGGCCTCGGTGCAATCCAGCGTGGCGCCGATATCCGCGGGCGTGAGGTTCCAGGAGCGGTCGCCATAGGAAAGGCGGATGGACGTGCCCGAGAGCATGGTCTGGGACAGGGCGTCCATCTCGGCGACGGCCTGGTCGTAGGTCTTGCCCTCGAGGGGGACGCCGTTGACGTAGGTGCCCGCGTAGAAGACGTCCGCGCCGAAGCGCAGGTCCGACTGCATCTGGATGAAATACACCGCCGCGAAGACGACGATGGTGACGACGGCGTAGCCGATCAACTGCCTGCGCTTCTTGCGCATGCGCTTGCGCTGGGCCGTTCCCGTCCTTCTGGTGTTGCCTCTTTGCATGTTCTCTCCAGTCTTTCCGCCCGTGCAGGCGGCTGATCGATCGGTAGTATTATATCACATTCGGCGCGCTTTTGCGACGGCTTCCAGGAGTGCCTCCCAATCGGCGCGCGGATCGGCCCAGGAGGCCAGGCCGTCGCCCAGGCGGGTGGGCTTGTTCGCCCCGTGGAAATCGCTCCCTCCGGTCCGCAAGGCTCCGCGCCGCCGCGCGAAGGCGGCGAGCTCGGCGGCGTCGGAGGGGGTATGGGCGCTGTGCCAGCATTCGACGCCGTCCACGCCCATCTCCAGCATGGCGGCGAGGGTCTGCGTGAGCATGCGCCGCTCGCAGCGGATCAGCACCGGGTGGGCGATCACGGCCACGCCGCCCGCCTCGTGGATGGCCTCGATGGCCTCGATGAGCGGCATGCGCCCGCGGGGCACGCAGCAGGGCCGCCCGTCGCCCAGGTAGCGGTCGAAGGCGTTCTTGACGCTGGAGGCGTAGCCCCTGCGCACGAGAGCCATGGCCAGGTGCGGCCTGCCAAGAGGCGCGCCGCCCGCGATCTCCCGGACGTCCTCTTCGGTCACGTCCAGCCCGGCCATGCGGCATTTTTCGACCATGGCGCGCATGCGCTCCTCCCGGTCGCCGCGCACGAGGCGCAGCCGGGGAGCGACGCGCTCCGCGTCCAGGCCGTAGCCGAGCAGGTGCACTTCCCGGTCCCCGCCCGTGGAGATCTCCACGCCCGGCAGGAAGGCAAGCCCGACCTCGCGGCAGACGTCGGCGCACTCCCCCA
>CACZOT010000194.1 GCA_902782795.1 uncultured Eubacteriales bacterium
AGTCCCGCCAGCCCTCCACGCGCTGGTATTCGGGCGGCGGCGTCTTCCGCGAGGTCGGCCTCTGGGTGGGCGGCAGCGCGCAGATCCACCCCTGGGACCTGTTCATCTCCACGCCGAAGGTGGGCGAAAAGGAGGCCTTGGTGCGCGTCGAGGCGGAAGTGACGAACACCGGCGCGGCCGCGGAGGCGACCGTGCGCGTGCGTCTCACCGGTCCGGACGGCGGCGAAGCCGCCCGCGGCGAAGCGCGCGTCTCCCTGCCGGAGAAGGGCGCGGCCAAGGCCGTGCTGGAGATCAAGGTCGCCGATCCCAAGCTCTGGGATCTGGACAGCCCCGTCCTCTACCGCGCCGAGGCGGAGGTCCTCGTGGACGGAAAGCGCACGGACGAGGCCGAGGCCGCGTTCGGCATCCGCACCATCGAGACCACGGCCCGGGAGGGCTTCAAGCTCAACGGCAGGCGCATGAAGCTGCGCGGCGGCTGCATCCACCACGATAACGGCCCCATCGGCGCGCGCGCCATGCCCGCCGCCGAGGAGCGCAAGCTGCGCATCCTCAAAGAAGCCGGCTACAACGCCGTGCGCAGCGCCCACAACCCGCCTTCCACGGCTCTTCTGGACGCCGCCGACCGCTTGGGCATGTTCGTCCTGGACGAGTCCTTCGACAGCTGGGTCATGGCCAAGCCTTCCATGGATTACCACCTCTACTTTGAGGATTGGTGGGAGCGCGACACCACGGCCATGGTCAAGCGCGACCGCAACCACCCCTCGGTCTGGGCGTATTCCATCGGAAACGAGATCACGGAGTTCTCCGGACGCTCCAACGGCGTATACTGGGCGAAGGTACAGGCGGATTGCGTGCATGCCAACGACCCGACGCGCCCCGTCACCAGTGCGCTGGCCAATATGTTCCACTTCGAGGAACGCCAGAAGGACGGGGATTTCACCCCGCCCATGATGGGCTTCGACCTGACCAAGCCCGCCGAGGGCTATCTCCAGCCCGGCGATCGCGATCCCTTCTACGACGGCTGCCATGAGGCCGCCGAAGCGCTGGATATCGTGGGCTACAATTACTCCTTCCGCCGCATGGGCTACGACCGCCTCGTCCATCCGGAGAGGCCGGTCTGCGGCTTTGAATCCCAGCCCGTGGAGACCTACGACACCTGGCAGGCCGTCATGGACAACGACAACGTCCTGGGCGATTTCATCTGGACCGCCTTCGACAACATGGGCGAGGCGGGCGTCGGGCGGCCCATCTGGGACGTGCACGCGCCGTTCGATTTCATGGGCCCGTATCCCTGGCTCAGCTGCCATCAGGGCGACCATGACCTCGTCGGCGAGCGGCGGCCGCAGTCGTATTACCGCAAGCTCATGTGGAAGCAGGACAGCGGCGTGCGCCTCTTCACCACCCGCCCGGAGGAGACCGGAAAACCCTTCTGGGGCGCGGGCTGGCACTGGGAGGACGTGGTGAAGACCTGGACGTTCGACGCCAAGTGGATCGGCAAGCCCGTCCGCGCCGTGGCGTATACGGACGCCGACGAGGTGGAGTTCCTCGTCAACGGCAAGAGCATGGCCCGTGTCCGTGCCGTGCGGCTCAACGCTGACGCCATCTTCCCCTACGAGCCCGGCGTCCTCGAGGCCGTCGGATACAAGGACGGGAAGGAATGCGGCCGCGACCGCATCGAGACCACCGGGCCCGCCGTGGCGGTGCGCCTCTTCGCGGAGAAGGATACGATCGCCGCGGACGGCATGGACCTGGCTTATGTCTGGGCTGAACTCGTGGACAGCGAGGGCCGCCGCGTGAGGAACGCCGACGTGGAGCTCAACGCCAGCGTCTCCGGCGCGGGTACGCTCCTGGGCTTCGGCTCCGGCAATCCCTGCACGGAGGAGCTCTACGGCACCGGACGTCGATGCACCTTCCGGGGAAGGGCGCTGGCGGTTGTCCGCGCCGCGCGGGAGAAGGGCACGGTGGAGGTTTGCGTGAACGCCCAGGGCCTGCCCGGCGCGCGCATCGAATTGCCGGTGCGGTAACACGATTGGGTTCAGGTCGAGCCGAGGAGGGGCCGTCCGCTTTTGCGGACGGCCCCTCCTCGGCTCTATGGCGCTGCGCGTCATCCCCGCTCCGCGGGGAGCCGCGCAGCGCAGTTCCCGCCGCCGAAGGCGGCGGGAACTCGTTCTCCCGAAGTTTGGTGCTAAGAAGCGGATAAGAATGCCCCGGAGAGAGGCATGGGACCGGGCTTTTTTCCCGAACCGGGTTGCACGAGGGACGATTTTTCGCTATTTTGAATGTGGGGGGACCGCTTTACAGAGGGCTGAGACTGCGCGGCACCGCATTCGGCCAAGGCCGAATGTTCGTGCCGCCGCCCCGGGGCTGCTGACCTGCCGGAAACCAACAGGCGATGGACGGGCCCACGACCGCCCGGGCACAGAGCTCCTGCCGCCGCAGGAGGCAGGAGCTGCGCCGCGCGACTTCCCGCCCTTCAAAGGGCGGGGATGGCGCGCGGCGCCATAGAGGGGTCCCCCGGCGAGAACACTCGGGAGAGGGGTGCGGCGGAAATGGGCGGCAAGGCGCGTTCGGTCATCCTGGACAAGCTCAAGGAAGCGGCGACGGCGGTCCTGCCGGTAGCGGGGATCGTCCTTGCAATGCAGTTGCTGGCGCCCATGCCGGGGCGGATGCTCACGTCGTTCTTGCTGGGGACGATCCCGGTCACGCTGGGAATGGCGTTGTTCGCGATGGGTGCGGACATGGCGATGATCCACATGGGCGAGCTCATCGGGGCGGAGCTTTCGCGCCGCCGCAGCGCGGTCCTGATCGCCCTGGCGGGGGCAGCGCTGGGGTTCGTGGCGACGGTCGCGGAGCCGGATCTGACCGTCCTGGCCAAGCAGGTGCCCAACATCGATACAGGCGTTCTGATCCTCGCCGTGGCGGCGGGCGTCGGCGTCCTCCTGGCCCTGGCGCTTTTGCGCATCGTCTGGCGGCGGCCGCTCAACCGGCTGCTCGCGGGGCTGTATATCCCCCTGTTTCTCCTGGCGGCGGCGGTGGCGCGGCGCGCGCCGGAGTACGTCGCCGTGGCCTTCGATTCGGGCGGCGTCACCACGGGGCCGATCACGGTGCCGTTCATCCTGGCGCTTGGCCTGGGCGTTTCGGCCGTGCGTGGCGGGCGTTCCTCGCAGAGCGACAGCTTTGGCTTGGTTGCGCTTGGCTCCATCGGGCCGATCCTCTCGGTGCTGATCCTTGGCCTCGCTCAAGGACCGGGCGGAGAAATTCTGGCCGTCCGGGCGGAGACCGGCCAGGGCTTTTTCGCCAGCCTGCCCGTATATCTGCGGGAGGTGCTGGTGGCGCTCGCTCCGATCCTGGCGGTGTTCGCGGTGTTCCAGGCGTTCGTGCTCAGGCTCCCGCGGAGGCGGCTGGGCCGCGTCTGCGCGGGGCTTCTCTACACCTACCTGGGCCTTTCGCTGTTCCTGGCGGGCGTGAACGCGCTGTTCATGCCAGCGGGAAGTTACATGGGCGGCGCGATCGCTCAGGGGAAATGGCGCTGGGCGCTGGTGCCCATCGGCATGCTGATGGGCTACTTCATCGTGGCGGCGGAGCCCGCAGTGCAGGTGCTCAACGAGCAGGTGGAGACCGTCACGGGCGGCGCGGTGACGCGCAAGGCGATGATGGCCGCTCTCTCGGCGGGCGTGAGCGTCTCGGTGGGGCTGGCGCTTCTGCGGGTGCTGACGCACTGGTCCATCTGGGCGTTCCTCCTGCCTGGATACGTCCTGGCCCTGGGCCTGGCCTTCTTCGTGCCGGACCATTTCACCGCCATCGCCTTCGATTCGGGCGGCGTGGCCTCCGGGCCGATGACGGCCACGTTCCTTTTGCCCTTCGCCATGGGCGCGTGCGAAGGATTGGGCGGGAACGTGCTCACGGACGCCTTCGGCGTGGTGGCCATGGTGGCCATGACGCCGCTGATCACCATCCAGCTCATGGGCCTGTACGTCGCCGTCTCCCAGAAGCGGGCCGAGCGCGCCGAAGAGGCCCTCGCGCCGCTGGACGATTACGAGATCATCGAATTCTAGCCGGATAAGGAGGTGCCCGGTATGACAAAAGCGGACGCGCCGCTGGCCCTGATGTGCGCCATCGTGGAGCGCGACCAAGGGGACGCCGCCAGCGCCGTCATGCGGCGGCACGGCCATCGCGTGACTCAGATCCTGCGCGGCAGCGGCACCGCCAAGCCCGATCTGCTCAGCAGCCTGGGCCTGACGGGCAGCCGCAGGGACGTCGCCCTGTGCCTCCTGCCGGAGGCCGGAGTCGGCCCGCTGCTGCGGGACCTCGAAGGGCAGTTCGCCATGGAAAAGCCGGGGAGCGTGGCCTTCGCGCTGAGCCTGGCGGCCATCGGCGGGCGGCAAACCTACGAATACTGTGCGGAGGGCTTCGAGCCCGGGGAAGAGGAGGAGAGCGGCATGCGGGAAAAGAGCGCGGTGGAGCTGGTGGTGGCGATCGTCAATCGCGGCCATTCCGACGAGGTGATGGAGGCCGCCAGCGCCGCGGGCGCGACGGGGGGCACCATCCTGCATGCGCGCGGCACGGGCGTGCACGAGGCGGAGGTCTACTTCGGCGTGCCGATCCAGCCGGAGAAAGAGCTGGTGCTCATCCTCTGCCTGCAGGAGCGCAAAAAGGACATCATGACCGCCATCCTCAAGGGCGCGGGCCTGGCCACCGAGGGACGCGGGCTCGTCTTCTCCCTGCCGGTGAGCGCGGTGGCGGGCGTTTCCGCCTTCGACGCCTCCGAGTATACCCGGACCGCGCCGGAGCAGGCGTAGAGCATCTCTTGCGGAAACGGTCGAAAACAGGTATACTTTTTTCCGGGATCAGCTGGCCTGAACGGGCCTGGAAAGGGGCGCTTTCATGGAAATCAGAGAATTTCTCCTGGAGGCGGGCAGGGTCAAGCCCTCCGCGCGGCAGATGAAATGGTTCGACACGGAGATGTACGCCTTCATCCACTTCACGGTGAACACCTATACAGGCCGGGAGTGGGGCTTGGGCAACGAGGATGAGGCGATCTTCAACCCGTACGCGCTGGACTGCGACCAGTGGGTCGAGGCCGTCAAGGCGGCGGGCTGCAAGGGCATGGTCCTCACGGCCAAGCATCACGACGGCTTCTGCCTCTGGCCGACGAAGACCACCGAGCATTGCGTGCGCAACAGCCCCTTCCAGGGCGGCCGGGGGGACGTCGTCCGCGCCGCAGCCGAGGCCTGCCGCCGCGGGGGGATCAAGTTCGGATTTTACCTTTCCCCCTGGGACAGGAACTGCTCCGTCTACGGAACGCCGGAATACAACGATTTCTATAAGGCGCAGCTCACGGAGCTGCTCACTGGCTATGGGGATATCTTCATGGTCTGGTTCGACGGGGCCTGCGGCGAAGGCCCCAACGGCCGCCGCCAGGAGTACGATTTCCCCGGATACGTGGAGCTCGTGCGCAAATACCAGCCGGACGCCTGCATCTTCTACGACCGCGGGCCGGACGTGCGCTGGTGCGGCAACGAGGCCGGGCAGGTCCGCCAGGCCGAGTGGGCAGTGGTCCCGCGGGAGCTCTGCCCCCTGGCGGAGCAGCAGGCCGAAGGGCCGGGCGTCGGCGATATCTCCGGCGTCTACAACGACCGTCCGGACCTGGGGAGCCTCGCGAATCTCGCCGCCTCCAAGGGGCTGGTCTTCTGCCCGTCCGAGGTGAACATGTCCATCCGGCCCGGCTGGTTCTACCATCCGGAGGAGGAACCGCATTCGCTGGAGCGGCTGTTCAACACGTATCTGGGTTCCGTGGGCGGAAACGCCTGCTTCCATCTGAACGTGCCGCCCATGCCCGACGGCCGCTTCGACGAAAGGGACGTCCGGCGCCTACGGGAGCTGGGCGACAAGGTGCGCGAGGAGTTTTCGCGGCCGGTGTCGGCGCGGATCTCCCGCGACGGGGATACGATCACCCTGCGCTTCGCCGAAAAGACTGCGCTGCGCTGGATCGTCCTCGAGGAGGAGATCAGCCAGGGCCAGCGCGTGGAGACGTTCTCGATCTTCTGGCATAACATCGAAAAGCAGCGCTTCGACCCGGCGAAGCACGGGTTCACCATCGGGCACCGGCGCATCTGCCCGGTCTGCGTCGAGACGGACGAGGTGCGCGTGCGCGTGACCATGTCCCGCGGCGAGGCGCTCCTTCGCGACCCGAAAGTGTACGCCTGAAGACATATTGGGGATACGGCTGCGCGCTGCGGACATTCGGCTTTCAGCCGAATGTCCGCAGCGCCGCCTTCGGGGGGCGGCCCGCGCGCGAGACGATAGAACTGTACGCGAGATCGAGGCCCGCGAGACCGGGTCTTGGGCGTTCTCCCCAAAGGTTGTTTTGGGTTGGAGCATGTTCCGCGCGCTCCACCCGCACGGCTGAAGCCGTGCGGCTTCCGCGCCGCCTTCGGGGGGGGCGGCCCGCGCGCGAGGCGTCGTCATCATTCGCGGGCTTGGCGGCCCGCGAGACCGTTACCCGGGACGGCCGACCGCGCTTTTGCCGGGAGACGCGTTTTATGGTATGATAGAAGTTATCCTGATGATCCGAACGGAGCGATCAAAATGAAGAATGTTTTTTGCAGCCATTTTGCCCGCTATCCGCAGATGCAGCCCCAGGACGCCGTGAAGCTGGCGTATCAGAGCGTGTTCGGCGGGGGTCATATGATCCTCGATCCCGGCGCGTCGCTCGAGTATTTGCGGCGTGAACTCGCCGCCACGCCCCAGGAGGGCGGCGCGGTACTGCTCGAGCCCATCGGAGGCGGGCTCTGCCGGCTCCATCTGGGCGCCGTCGCCGCAAGCGGGCTGCGCGCGGAGACGGTCAACGGCCTCTTCTGCTATACCGCGAACCACGCCTCCGGCACGAGAGAGGCCTTCGAGGACCGCCTTTCCGCGCTGCAAGAGCTGGCCGACGCGGGCGAAGCGCCCTTCGGTGCGGCGGCGCTGGAGGAGTATCTTGCCGCCTATCGCGAGGCGGGGATGCCCGCCGTGCACCATTCCGAGGAGTTCCGCCGCGCCTACGCGCCCGCGTACCGGCTCGTGCCGGAGGCGACGAGAGCCCTCCTGCCGCTTTTGCGCGCCATGGACAAAGCGATTGCTGAAACGGGCGGCGTCCGCGTGGCGATCGACGGCCGCTGCGGCTCCGGCAAGAGCACGCTTGGGGCGATGCTGGGGGAGATCTACTCGGCGGCGCTGTTCCACATGGACGATTTCTTCCTGCCCTTCGAGCGCAAAACGCCCGAACGCCTGGCCGAGCCGGGCGGGAACGTGGACCGCGAGCGCTTCTGGGAGGAGATCGGCTCGAAACCCTTGGGGGAGGACGTCACCTACCGCCCCTGGAACTGTCAGACAGGGCTGCTGGACGCGCCAGTGACGGTCCTGGCGAACCCTGTGCGTGTCATCGAGGGCAGCTACAGTCAGCATCCCGCGCTGCGCGGCGGGGTGGATCTGCGCGTCGCCGTCTCGATCGATCCGCAGACGCAGAAGGAGCGCATCCTCGCGCGCAACGGTGCCGAAAAGTGGAAGCAGTTCGAGAGCCGCTGGATCCCGCTGGAGGAGGCGTATTTCGCGGCTGTGCCGGTGTATGAGGAGAGCGACGTGGTCCTGCGCATGGATTGACGCCTGCTCGCGAAAGGGCGGCTTTGCTTCGGGCAGCGCAGTTCCGCCGCAGGCGGAACTGCGCTGGGCGACTCCCCGCCTTGGCGGGGATGGCGGCCAGCGACATAGAGAAGAGGCGAGCGCCCCGGCCCATATGGGCCGGGGCGCTCGCCGTCAGAGCTGGTACTCCGCGCCGCTGCAAAGATCATGCCAGCGGAAGCGGCCGTCCTCAAGGGTCATGCAGCTGTGCCGCGAGCCCGCCTTGGGGATGGCGGCGGAGCCGGGGTTGACGATCCGGATCCCCTCCCGCTCCAGGCAGACGGGCACATGGGTATGCCCGAGCAGGAGCGTATCGCCTTTGCGCAAGGGCGGCAGGCGGTCCTGGTTGAAGATATGCCCGTGGGTGGAGAAGATCAGCCGCTCGCCGTCGGCTAGGAGGGCGTAGTCCGCCATGACGGGGAATTCCAGCATCATCTGGTCCACCTCGGCCTCGCAGTTGCCGCGCACGCAGAGGATGCCTTCACGCCGCTCGTTGAGCATCCGCGCGACTTCCTTGGGCGCGTATTCCTCCGGAAGATCGTTGCGCGGGCCGTGGTAGAGGAGGTCTCCCAGGAGCAGCAGGCGCGAAGCGCCATCGCGCTCCCATGCCGCGAGCACCTCCCGGCACCATTTCGCCGAGCCGTGGATATCTGAAGCGATCAGCCATTTCATTGCAGCGCACCCCGCTTTCGCCTCTATGGTACCACGCGCGTGTTAAAAGAAGTGCGCGCCGGAAAAGGGCGGCGAAACGTGCTATAATGGGGAAAACAACACCGGGAAGGATGTCGGAACATGACGCTGAACGAAGCGAAGGCCGCCTTGGCCGAACTGGAATCCACCCTGTACGCCTACGAACACGCCATGGGCGTGATTTATTACGACGCCGAGACCGTCGCCCCGCGCCGTTCCGCGGTGGGCCGCGGCAAGGCCCTGGCCGTGCTCAGCGGCGTCGTGCATAAGACCGTCACCGATCCGCGCACGCGGGAGATCTGCGAGACCATCCTCGCGGAAGGGGAGACCCTGGACCGCGTCACGCGCCGCCGGGCTGAGGTCCTGCGCGACCGCTACGAGGATCTGACGCGCATCCCCGCCCAAGAGTACGCCGCCTACCGCGCCCTGCTCTCCGAGGCGAGCGCCGCTTGGCACAGCGCCAAGGAACAGAGCGACTACGCCGTCTTCGCGCCCTATCTCGAGCGCATCGTCGCCTTCAACCGCCGCCTCGCCGCCTGGAAGGATGAGAAACTGCCCGCCTACGACGTGCTCTTGGGCACCTACGAGAAGGGCCTGA
>CACZOT010000195.1 GCA_902782795.1 uncultured Eubacteriales bacterium
CCCTTCGAGTCCTTCTTCCCCCTAAACAACAACCGGGCTGACATATATCGTCAGCCCGGCTCTTCCTGGCAGGGGCAGAAGGACTCGAACCCTCAACAAAGGTTTTGGAGACCCACGTGTTACCATTACACCATGCCCCTACGGCACGGGGGATATTATACCGCGCCGGGCCTCGCTTGTCAATATCCTTTCGCGGATGTTTTTTCCAGCGCGCGGACGAGTTGCCATCGGACGGATTTTCTGGTACACTATATACGGTTAACTTTGCGCGTACGCGCTGTCGCGCGCAAGAGAGGAGGGACCGAGCCATGCAGACGCCGGGCAAGCGGCGCTCCTATCTTCTGCTGAGCGTCCTGCGCGCGCTCGTCTACGCCGGGCTGCCGGCGGTGTTCTTCCTCTTTCTTTCGGCTGTAAACCCGCAGATCCTGCGCGTGAACCGCACCTCCGGCATCATGCTGAGCACGTTCCTGCTGCTGGAATACCTCTTCACGCGCATCTACGGCGGCTACCGGCCGGGCGAGGTGCGCATGCGGCCGAACGTGAGCGCGCTGTCGATCTCAGCGCTGTTCACGGACGTGATCACCTATCTCCAGCTGCAGATCATGAACGTCAACGAGGCCAACCACGATACCCTCCAGCTCTTCGGGCCGGACGCGCTGCTCCTGCTCGCGGCCATGGCCGTGCAGGTGGCCCTGATCACGCTGCTGGTGGTGCTGGGCAACCACATCTATATCGCCACCAACCCGCCCCTGCGCACGCTGGCCGTCTGCGGCAACGACGAGGACCGCGAGATTCTCGAGGGGAAGATGCGCCTCTACCGGCGCATGTTCCGCCTGGAGGATTCCATCCTGTATACCAGCGAGGACGTGCGCGGCCACGTGAAGCGGGCCGAGGCGGTCATCCTCTACCACCTGCCCCCCGCCGCCCACCAGGAGCTCATCGCCTACGCCTACAAGCACAAAAAGGTGCTCTACTTCGACCTGAACATCGGCAACATCGTCTCCGCCCACGCGCAGGATTTCATGATCGACGACGTGCTCATGCACGCCCACACCCAAAACGGCCTCACGCCCTCGCAGCGCTTCGTCAAGCGGGCCATGGATATCGCCGTTTCGCTCGTGGGCATCGTGCTGACCAGCCCGGTGCTCCTGGGCTGCGCCATCGCCGTGAAGGCGGGCGACGGCGGCTCGGTCTTCTACCGGCAAAAGCGCGTGACGCGGGACGAGCGCATCTTCAGCGTGCTGAAATTCCGCACCATGAAGGAGCACGCCGATACCGAAGCCCAGCACTCCGCCGAGGAGGACGACGAGCGCATCACCCCGGTGGGGCGCGTGCTGCGCCGCTGGCGCATGGACGAGCTGCCCCAGCTGTTCAATATCCTCAAGGGAGAGATGAGCCTCGTCGGCCCCAGGCCGGAGATGCTCGAAAACGTGGAGATGTACACCCACGACCTGCCCGAGTTCGCCTATCGCGACCGCGTCAAGGCCGGCCTCACCGGCTATGCGCAGATCTCCGGCAAGTACAACACCTCCCCGCGCGACAAGCTCATGATGGATATCACCTACATCGAGACCTACAGCCTCTGGCTGGATATCAAGCTCCTGCTCAAGACCGTGCTCGTCATCCTCCGCCCGGACGCGACGGAGGGCTTCCGCGCCAGAGAGGAGGAGAGAGGCAAATGAAGGTCAGCGTCATCGTGCCCTGCTACCGCGTGGAAGGCTATATCCACCGCGCGGTGGATTCCATCCTCGCCCAGACCATGGCCGATTTCGAGCTCCTCCTCGTGGACGACGGCTCGCCCGACCGCAGCGGCGCCATCTGCGACGAATACGCCCGCAAGGATAGCCGCGTGCGCGTCATCCATCAGGAAAACCAGGGCGCCCCGGCTGCCCGCAACGCCGCCATCGAGGTGGCGGGAGGCGAATACCTCTTCTTCTGTGATGCGGACGACTGGATGGAGCCGGACATGCTCGAGGTCCTCGTCGATCTGATCGAGCGCACCGGCGCGCAGCTGGCCGTGAGCGGGTTCACCATCGATACCGATACGGACCACGATATCCTCCGCCAGACCCTCTCCGCCCCGGACGCCTTCTATCCCACCAAGGAGGACTTCCGCCAGGCGGCCGCGGCGCTGTTTGACAACAATCTCCTCTACACCCCCTGGAACAAGCTCTTCCCCGCCCGGCGCATCCGCGAGATCGGCCTGCGCTTCCCGGATACCTTCTGGGACGATTTCCCCTTCAACCTCGGCTACCTGCGCGACGTGGAGAGCGTGGCCGTCACCAGCCGCGCCCTGTACCATTTCACCCGCTCGCGCGTGGAATCCGAGACGGCGCGCTACGTGCCCGCAATGTACGAAAAGCGCGAGGAGGAGGACGGCTGGATGCGCGAGCTCTACGCCTACTGGGGCGTGGAGGCCGGGGAATTCCTCGCCCGGCGCTACGCCGAGCGCCTGGTCGGGTGCGTGGAGAACCTCACCAACCCCCAGTGCGCGCTCTCCCGCCCGGAGAAGCTCGCCGCCATCCGCAAAATGCTCGATTCGCCGCGCGCCCGCGAGGCCCTGTCCCTCGCCCGGCCGCGCACGGCTCTGCTGCGGGCCATGTTCCTGCCCCTGCGCAAGCGGCGCGTCTATTGGACGTACCTGCAAAGCGAGGTCATCACCTTCACCAAATCGCACGCCTCCCACCTGTTCGCCACGCTCAAGGCGGCGCGCGGAAAGGCCAGGACGGCATGATCCTCTCGCTGATTGTTCCCGTATACAACGCCGAGGCCCACCTGCCCGGCCTCCTCGCCCAGCTGCGCGCGCAGGCGCGCCCGGGGGTCGAGGCCGTGTTCGTGGACGACGGCTCCACGGACGCCTCCGCCGCGCTGATCGAGCGGGCGGCGGCGTCCTTTCCAATGCCCCTGCGTCTCCTGCGCCAGGAAAACGCCGGGGCCAGCGCCGCCCGCAACGCCGGGCTCGAAGCCGCGCAGGGGGAGTATATCGCCTTTGCGGACGCGGACGACGTCCTCGCGCCGGATCATCTCGATCGGCTTGCTGCCGAGGCGGAGCGGGGCGGCTTCGACGCGCTCTTTTTCGACATCGCCCGCCTCGCGGCCGGGGAGACGTCCCTGCCCGCCGCCGGCCCACTCGTCTCCCGGGAAACGGACGCCGACGCGCTCCTGGACGAATTCCTGCGCGATCCCAAGCTCTTCGGTCCCTACAGCATGCTCCTGCGGCGCGCTTTCCTCTCGGAGGGGCGCCTGCGCTTCGCCGAAGGCTACGCCTATTACGAGGATTACGATCTCCTGATCCGCGTGATGCTCTCCGCCGCCCGCCCGCGCCACGCCGGGGCCGTCCTCTACGGCTACCGCATGGCGGAGGGCTCTGCCATGCAGCGCTTCAGCGCGGAGCGGTTCCTCTGCCTGGATCTTGCGCGCGCCGACGCCGAAGCCGTCGCATCCGCCCGTCTGGCCGTAAGCCCGCGCTTTGCGAAGTGGTTCGAGGCGCGGCTGTTCTGGTCCGTGCTTTGGCAGGCCGCGCTGGCGCTCCGTTCCCTTGGGGATTCGCGCCGCTTCCTGCGCGCCACCGGCGGCGCGGAGCTTCTGCGCCGGCTGGCGGATTATCCGGATCGCAAGGTCGCGCTCACGGCGCTGCTCGCCCGTCTTTTCCCGGAGGGCTTCGCGCTGCTGGCGCGCCTTCTCGGAGGCGGCCGTTCGCGCATCCGCCGCCTCTCGCCTCAGGAGAGCGCGGCCGTCATCACTGCGTGCCGCGTTCGGTCCGCTCCCCTTTCGATCTGAGCAAAAAACGCCCGACGGCATCGCGCCGCCGGGCGTTTTGCTTCGCCATCATCTGCCGAACAGCTGCACCCAGTAGGTGACGCCGCCGCTCACAAAGGCGCAGACGCCGACTTTCGTGTAGCTGCCGCGCAGGATGTTCTCGCGGTGCCCCTGCGAGGACATGAACGCCGCCTCGCATTTCTCCGCCGTGGCGTAGCCCTTGGCGATGTTCTCGGCGAACGCGCCGGAATACACTGTGGACCAAGAGCTGC
>CACZOT010000196.1 GCA_902782795.1 uncultured Eubacteriales bacterium
AAGTTCTTCTCCGGAAAGGCGGGCTTCGCCAGCCGTGAGGCCTACGCCAGCCTTTTGAACCTGCGCCGCGACGGGTACGATTTCGATACCCTTGTGGATATGGGGCGCGTCCCCCTGCGGGAAAGGCGCGTCATGGAGGCCGTCGATCGGGCGGGAAGGCCCGTCTCCGCGCCCTATCTCAAGGCGGACGCGGGCTTCGGCAGCGAGGGCCTGAAGGGGTTCGAGGGCACGGTGACCGCCCTGCAGCAGCGCTGCTATCTCCTCATCTCCGGTTCGCAACGCCGCCGCGACAAGCACGGCGTGGAGTACGGCTGGCACATGAACCTCTACTCGACGCCCGAAGGGCGCTTCGGCGAGGAATACGTCCTCGCGGCCTACGAGGAGGAGCCTGAACGCTCCCTCGAGCGTCTCGTGGAAGGCGTGCTGCGCGCCATGCCTGGCCTGGATGGGGAAGGGGTCCGGCGGCTGATCGCCGGGTAAACGATCGCGCCTGGACCGATGTGGATAACCATCCCGCCTGTCCACCGATGTTCCCGGGCGCGTCCCCCAAAAAGCGTCCCTTTTCCACAGGAGGATTTTGCCGAAAGCACGGCCTTCACGGCGGTTTTCCAAAAGAATCCACAATTTCCACAGCACTACTGTGACTACTGCGAAGCTATACTATATACTATCGATACCGGGAGGTTTTGGCCATGAAATTCAGCTGTTCTTCCACCGATTTCGTCAACGCCCTGTCCGTGGCGACCCGCGCCCTTCCCACCCGCACCACCGTGCCGGCCCTGGAATGCGTGCTCATCGAAACGGACGAAAACGACTGCCTGCGCGTCACCTGCTCCGACAGCCAGCTCACCATCGTCACCCACTGCCCGGCCCTGGTCGAAGAGGGCGGCGCGGCGCTCCTGCCCGGCAAGCTGATCGCGGAGATCTCCCGCAAGCTCCCCGAGGGCAGCATGAGCGCCCACATGGCCGAAAACGGCTATATGATCTTCCGCTGCATGGGCTCCCGCACCCAGATCGCGGCGCGCCCGGCGAACCTCTACCCCCAGGTGGGGCAGACTTCCGACCAGGCCGTCAACGACGCGGACCTGACCATGCCCCAGAGTCTCCTCAAGGATATGATCCTCACCACCTCCTTCGCCATCGCCACGGACGAGGAGCGGCCCATCCTCACCGGCTGCCTTTTGGACGTGCACGGCGGCGAGGCGCGCATGGTCGCGCTGGACGGCTTCCGCATGGCGGTGCGCATGCAGCGCGTGAGCGAGGAGGCCTCCATCACGGCGGTCATCCCCGGCAAGGCGCTACAGGAGATCGCCCGCATCCTCTCCGACGACGAGAGCGCGATGATCACCATGCACCTGCAGGGCGGGCGCATGCTCACCTCTATCGGCGATACCGAGATCAGCGCCATCCTCAAGGAGGGCGAGTTCATCAACTATCGCCAGATCACCCCCACCACCTGGGCCACCAGGGCCGTGCTTGACAGCGGCGAGCTGAGCAAGTGCGTGGAGCGCGCCTCCCTCATCGCCCGCGAAGGCAAAAACAACCTGGTCAAGCTCCAGATCGGCGACGGGAAGATCATCATCACCTCGAATTCCGAGATCGGCGACGTCTACGAGGAGCTCGAGGCCGATATCGAGGGCGAGGGCCTGAACATCGCCTTCAACGTGAAATACCTCTCCGACGCCCTGCGCGTGCTGGACGGCCGCGCCATCGAGATGCGCTTCATCTCCGGCGTGAACCCCTGCGTCATCGTGCCCGCGGACGGGGACGATTTCCTCCACCTCATCCTGCCCGTGCGCATCAACGCCTGACGATGCTGTACGAGCGCGATACCATCGCCGCCGTGGCCACGCCTCCCGGAGAGGGCGGCGTGGCCGTGATCCGTATCAGCGGGCCGGAGGCGAAGAGGGTCCTGCAGAACTGCTTCCGCCCCGCCGGCGGCCGACCGATGAAGGACCGCATGCTCACCTTCGGGCGCGTTCTGGACGCGCGGGGCGAGGTCCTGGACGAGGCCATGGCGGTCTTTCTGCCCGCGCCGCGCACGTATACGCGCGAGGACGTGGCGGAGATCCAGTGCCACGGGGGCCGCGGCGCGCCGGCGCGCGTGCTGCGGCGCGTGCTGGAGACAGAGGGCGTGCGCGCGGCGGGGCCGGGCGAATTCACCAAGCGTGCCTTTCTCAACGGCCGCGTGGACCTGAGCGAGGCCGAGGCCGTCATGGCCGTGATCCAGGCGGGCTCAGAAGCGGGAGCGCGGGCCGCTGCGCGGCAGCTGGAGGGCGGCGTCTCCCATTTTGTGCGAGAGGCGCGGGAAAAGCTGGAAGAATTGCTCGCTCTCGTCAGCGCGGCGACGGATTTTCCGGACGAGATCGACGAGGACGTCACCGCGCGGCGTGTGCTCGAAGAGGCGCGCGAGCTGCGCGCGTCCATCGAAAAGAAGGCTGACCCCGCCGCCGCCAAGGCGCTGCGGGAGGGCGTTTCCATCGCCCTGTGCGGCAAACCCAATGTGGGCAAGAGTTCCCTCATGAACGCCGCCGCCGGGTTCGAGCGCGCCATCGTCAGCGCCATACCCGGCACCACGCGCGACGTGCTCACCGAGCGGCTGCTCGTGGAGGGGATCGCCGTGGAGCTGAGCGATACCGCCGGACAGCGCGAGGACACCGGGGAGATCGAGGCCATCGGCGTGGCCCGAGCCAGGAGCGTGGAGGAACGGGCCGACGCGGTCATCCTCGTGCTGGACCGCTCCGCGCCGCTGGACGGGGAGGACGAGGCGTTCCTACGACGCGCGGACGGGCGCTATCTGATCGCCGCGAACAAGATGGACGCGGGCGAGGCCTGGACGGCCGATTTCCTGCGAGAGCGCTCCGACCGCCCCGTATACGCGGTCTCCGCGGCCACGGGCGAGGGCGTGGAGGAGCTGCTGCGCGCGGCGGTGCGCCTGTGCGGCGCGGAGGGAGCGGACGAGACAGCCATGACCGCGGCGCGGCACATCGAGTGCGCCGGGCGGGCCGCGGCGGCCCTCAGGCGGCTGGAGGAGACGGTCGGCGGCGGCGCGCCGCTGGACCTGGCGGCGGCGGACCTCTGGGAGGCCATGTACGCCCTCTCCGAAATCACC
Organism: uncultured Eubacteriales bacterium; assembly: GCA_902782795.1. Classification (GTDB taxonomy): domain Bacteria; phylum Bacillota; class Clostridia; order Christensenellales; family Aristaeellaceae; genus UBA1224. The sequence goes on from CACZOT010000196.1 coordinate 3,113, forward strand.
GGCGAGGACGCCTCCGAGGACGTGATCGACCGGGTCTTCTCCCGGTTCTGCGTGGGAAAATAGCTTCTTGCAACGGCGGGAGAATATGCTATAATTACGATAGAAAACTGCGCGGCGCGCCTTCGGCGCTGTGAAGAGCATAAGGAGGAACACACAATGGCGAACCGGATCGGCGTAATGGTGGATTCTTTCACTCTGGGCGTAATGGACGGCCTGGACGCGGCGAAGAAGGTCGGCGCGGCGGCGGTGCAGATCTACGTGGGCGGCCGCGGCGCTGTCACCGAGACCTGGACGCCCCAGTTCCGCAAGGACGTATACAAGAAAATGACCGACAACGGCCTGCGCGTCTCCGCCATGTGCGGCGATATGGGCGGCCACGGCTTCGCCAAGGCTGAAGAGAACCCCTGGCGCGTGGACGAGACCCGCCGCATGTTCGATCTGACCCGCGAGCTGGGCGGCAACATCCTCACCACCCATATCGGCGTCGTGCCCGAGGACGACAAGAACCCCCGCCGGGCGATCATGATGGAGGCCATGGCCAAGCTGGGCGATTACGCCAAGGACGCGGATTGCTACATCGCCATCGAGACCGGCCCCGAGCGCCCGAAGATCCTCCGCCGCTTCCTGGACGAGATCGGCAAGGAGCGCGTGGGCGTCAATTACGACCCCGCCAACCTCAAGATGGTGCTGGACGAAGACCCCGTCGCCGGCGTTTCCGTCCTGGCCGACAAGATCTTCCACACCCACGCCAAGGACGGAAAGATGATCCAGTACATCGGGCCGGAGGCCATCTACGGCTTCTTCGCCGAGGGCGGCATCGGAGATATGCGCATGGCGGATTATTTCCTCGAGACCCCGCTGGGCGAGGGCGACGTGGACCTCAAGGCCTGGATCGCCGCGCTGGACAAGATCGGCTACAAGGGCTTCGTGACCATCGAGCGCGAGGTCGGCGCCAACGCCTACGCCGATATCGAGACCGCGGTGAAATTCCTGCGCTCTCTGGGCCTGGGCGAATAAAGAAGGGAGACGGGAGATATGATCACTTCCAGAGATTTCGGCAAACTCCCCTGCGGAAAACCTGCAAAGCTCTATAAGATCGAAAACGCTTCCGGCGCGTATGTGGAGATCACCAATTACGGCGGCATCATCGTCTCCATCGTCGTGCCGGACCGCGAGGGCAAGCTCGGCGACGTGCTCCTGGGCTGCAAGACGGTCGAGGACTACATCCCCAACAACGGCTATCTCGGCGCGCTGATCGGCCGCATCGGCAACCGCATCAACCAGGGCAAGTGCGTCCTGAACGGCAAGGAGCTCCAGCTCGCGCGCAACTCGAACGGCCATCATCTCCACGGCGGCGACCACGGCTTCAACGAGAAGGTCTGGGCGGTGGAGGAGCTCCCGGAAAAGAACGCCCTGCGCATGTCCATCGTCAGCCCCGCGGGCGAGGAGAACTACCCGGGCGAGCTCAAGGTCTGCGTGACGTACGCCTTCAATGACCGCTGCGAGCTCTCCCTCCACTACGAGGCCGAGGCCAGCGAGGATACCCTCGTCAACCTCACCAACCACGCCTATTTTAACCTCAACGGCGAGGGCGGCGCGAAGATCACCAACCACGTGATCACCATCCACGCCGAGCGCTTCACCCCCGGCGACGCGGGCCTCATCCCCACGGGCGAGCTCAAGAGCGTCGCGGGCACCTTCTTCGATCTGCGCCAGCCCACCCGCATCGGCGATCATATCGACGATTTTTCCGACGATCAGCTCAAGGCCGGCGGCGGTTACGACCACAACTTCTGCCTGGACGGCGAGGGCCTGCGCGAGGCGGTCGTGCTGGAGAGCCCGGAAACGGGCCGCGTCATGCGCGTCTGCACCGATCAGCCCGGCGTGCAGTTCTACGCGGGCAACGCCCTGGACGGCACCATGAACGGCAAGTGCGGCCGCAAGTACACCCCGCGCGACGGCATGTGCCTGGAGACGCAGAACTACCCGGACGCCATCAACCACCCGAATTTCCCCAGCTGCGTCTTCGGACCCGGCCGGAAATACGATTACACGACCATCTACGCCTTCTCGACCGACCGAAAGTAAAAAAGGAGACCGGAAAACCATGTATCGTTACAAGACCCAGGGCACCTGCTCCCGCGAGATCCTCATCGAGACCAACGGCGACGTCATCGAGAGCGTCGAGTTCGTCGGCGGCTGCCGCGGCAACACCCAGGGCGTCGCGCGCCTGTGCAAGGGCATGAAGATCGACGAGGTCATCGCCCGATGCGAGGGCATCCCCTGCCAGGGGAACACCTCCTGCCCGGATCAGCTCGCCCGCGCCCTCAAGCAGATGAAGGCCGCGCAGGCGTAAAACGGGGGGACAATTGCCCAAGGGCGGCGGGCCCCTGGAACCCCCGTATCGGAGCAACATGAATCGACAGGGCCTTGCGTTTCTGGCGAAAAGAAACGCGAGGCCCTAACATTTCCATGATACAATAAACCCATCTCCCGCAATGGGATTCCGAACGGCCCTGGGCCCATAAGAAAAGCTCCCTGGCGAAATGGAGGCTGAAGTATGATCACCGAGCTGGAAATGGAAGTATTGGAGATCCTCAGCGAGGACGCCCGCACGAGCGCGGAGCGCATCGCGGTGATGACGGGGAAGACGGAGAAAGAGATCGAAACGGTTGTCCGTTCCCTGGAAGAGCAGAATATATTGCTCAAATATCCGGCCATGGTCAACTGGGACAAGGTGGACCGGGAGATGGTGGAAGCGCTGATCGAGGTGCGCGTCACGCCGCAGCGCGACGAGGGCTTCGACGCCATCGCGGAGAAGATCTACCGCTACGAGGAGGTCTCCAGCGTGTACCTGATGAGCGGCGGTTACGATCTGCTCGTGACCGTGCGCGGCCGCAGCATGAAGCAGACGGCGCTGTTCGTGGCGGAAAAACTCTCCACGATCGAGAACGTGCTCTCCACGGCCACGCACTTCAAGCTCAAGACCTACAAGGAGGCGGGCGTCATCTACGACGAGCGCCGTTCTGACCAGAGACTGGCGGTGACACCGTGAATTACAACGAAGTCCTCTGTCGGCGCGTGGCGGCGGTGCCGCCCTCCGGCATCCGGAAATTCTTCGATATCGTCAGCGAGATGAAGGACGCCGTGTCCCTGGGCGTGGGCGAGCCGGATTTCACCACCCCCTGGCGCTACAGCGACGCGGCCATCTATTCCCTGAAGAAGGGCGCGACGCACTACACGAGCAATTGGGGCCTTCTGGAGCTCAGGCGGCTCATCGCGCGCTATGAGGCGGAGCGCTTCCAGGTGGAGTACGACCCGGCCAAGGAGATCCTGGTCACGGTCGGCGCGAGCGAGGGTATCGATCTGGCCCTGCGCGCGCTGGTCGAGCCGGGCGACGAGGTGCTCGTGCCGGACCCGACCTATGTTTCCTACGCGCCGGGCATCGCCTTCGCGGGTGGCGTATGCGTGACCATCCCCACGACGCCGGAGAACGGCTTCATCATCACGGAGGAGTCCCTGCGCGCGGCCGTCACGCCGCGCACGAAGGCGCTCATCCTGCCCTACCCGAACAACCCCACCGGCGGCATCATGGACCGCGGCCAGCTCGAGGCCATCGCGAGGGTCCTGCGCGGCACGAACATCATGGTGATCGCGGACGAGATCTATTCCGAGCTCACCTACGGCGGCGAGCGGCACGTATCCATCGCCTCGCTGCCCGGGATGCGCGAGCGGACCATCTGCCTGAACGGCTTTTCCAAGTCCTTCGCCATGACCGGGTGGCGCCTCGGCTATGCCTGCGGGCCCAGAGAGGTCCTGGCGGTGATGTGCCGCATCCACCAGTATACCATGCTTTGCGCGCCGACCCCCGCCCAGCACGCCGCCGTCGAGGCGCTCAAATGGGCGCTCGAGAGCGATTTTGAAGACGTGCGCCGCATGTTCCGAGAGTACGACCGGCGCAGGCGGTTCATGGTGGAATCCCTCAACCGGATCGGCCTGCCCTGCCACGAGCCGCGCGGCGCGTTTTACGTGTTCCCGTCCGTGAAGGCGACGGGGATGACCTCGCAGGAATTCTGCGAGCGGCTCCTGCGCGAAAAGAAGGTGGCGGTCGTTCCGGGCGACGCCTTCGGCGAGCTCGGCGAGGGACACGTGCGCATGAGCTACGCGACCTCGATGGAGAATCTCGTCCTGGCGATGCAGCGCACCGGGGAGTTTATGCAGAGCCTGTAAGGCGACGTGGAACCCGGCGGGGGCTTTGCTCTCCGCGCGCCTTCCGGGTGGAGGGCGTCTCCCGAACACATCCACATCACAGGGAGGGTGATCGCAATGTTCGAAACGACCTGCGCGCGCATTCGCGAAAACCGCTTGATCGCGATCCTGCGCAAAGTGCCCGCGGACAAGCTCGTGCCCGCTGCCCGGGCCATCTGCCGGGGCGGCGTGCGCGTCCTCGAGGTGACGCTGGACCACTCCCGGACGGACTGCGCCGCCGAGGCGGCCGCGGCCATCCGCACGCTGCGCGAGGCGCTGGGCGGGGAGGTCTCCGTCGGCGCGGGCACGGTGCTGACGCCGGAGGAGGTGGACGCCGTCGCCGACGCGGGCGCGGAGCTGATCGTCTCGCCGAACGTGAACGAGGCCGTCATCCTCCGCACGGTGGAGCGCGGGCTCGTCTCCTGCCCGGGCGCGCTCACGCCCAGCGAGATCGTCTCGGCCTGGGAAAGCGGCGCGACGTTCGTGAAGGTCTTCCCGGCGGGCGTGATGGGAGCGAAATACATCAAGGATCTGCAAGGGCCTCTGGGGCATATCCCGCTGCTGGCCGTCGGAGGCGTTGGCGCGGAGAACGCCGCGGAGTACCTGCGCGCGGGCGTGCTGGGCATCGGCGCCGGGGGGAAACTCGTGGACGCTGGCCTCAGCCGCTCCTGCGATTGGGAGGCTCTCGAGGCCAACGCGCGCGCCGTCTGCGCCGCGCTCAGGCCGGAGGCATAGGGTGGTTATGCGTGCCGGGGAGCTCCGCTCCCCGGCGTTTTTCTTCCCCCGGCGCGGCCCGCGCAAACGGCTATTGTGAAAAACGGGCCCTTCTGCTATAATATTTTCGCGGTATCGGTCCTGTTTCCCGCGCGGGAAAAGGCCGGCGAGCCGGATTGTAAGGAGATGTGAGAACATATGAAACTCGGAGTGGTCGGCCTGCCGAACGTCGGCAAGAGCACCCTCTTCAACGCCATCACCAACGCGGGCGCGCAGGCCGCGAACTACCCCTTCTGCACCATCGAGCCGAACGTGGGCATCGTGCCGGTGCCGGACGAGAGGCTGGATTTCCTCAGCGATATGTATTCTCCGGAAAAGTACACCCCCGCGGTCCTGGAATTCGTGGACATCGCGGGCCTTGTGCGCGGCGCGAGCCGGGGCGAGGGCCTGGGCAACAAATTCCTCTCGCACATCCGCGAGGTGGACGCCATCCTCCACGTGGTGCGCTGCTTTGACGACGAGAACATCATCCACGTGGACGGCAGCGTGGACCCCGCGCGCGATATCGAGACCATCCGCACCGAGCTCATCCTCGCCGATATCGAGACGGTCGAGAAGCGCGCCGAGAAGGCCCTCAAAATGTGCAAAAACGGCGAACACAAGTTCGAGCAGGAATACGAGACGGCCAAGAAAGTGCTCGAGCACATGAACGCCGGGCAGCCCGCGCGCACCTGCCCCCTTACGGACGAGGAAAGGGAGATCGTGGAGCAGTGGTTCCTCCTCTCCGCCAAGCCCACCCTGTACGCCGCGAACATCGCCGAGAGCGATATCGGCCAGCCGGAGGGGGAATACGTCCAGGCCGTGCGCCGCTGCGCCGAGGCGGAAAACAGCGAGGTGCTGGTCATCTCCGCGCAGATCGAGGAGGAGATCTCCCAGCTGCCGGATGACGAAAAGGCCATGTTCCTGGAAGATATGGGCATCACCGAATCCGGCGTCAGCCGCCTGGCCCGCCTGGGGTACGATCTGCTCGGCCTCATCAGCTTCCTCACCGCCGGTCCCAAGGAGGTCCGCGCCTGGACCATCACCCGGGGCACCAAGGCGCCCCAGGCCGCCGGCAAGATCCATTCCGATTTCGAGCGCGGCTTCATCCGCGCGGAGATCGTCTCCTTCGAGGACCTCAAGCGCGAGGGCAGCATCGCCGCCTGCAAGGAGAAGGGCCTCTACCGCTCCGAGGGCAAGGATTACGTCATGCAGGACGGCGACGTCACGCTGTTCCGCTTCAACGTCTGATTTTTGTCAAAAAGCGCCTCCGGTGGGAAACCGAAGGCGCTTTCGTTCGTCTAAAAGGTAAATCCTGGTAAAGAGCAAGAGGAGGGGCTGTTATGAAGAGAAGGTTTTCCTGGTTCCTGGCGCTGGTGCTGATCGCGGCGCTGATCGCTCCGACCGCCTCGTTCGCCAACAGCTACGACCTGGCCTACGGCGAGACGCCGCTGGGTTCGTCCAGCAAGAACAAGATCCACAACATCGAGCTGGCCGCCTCGGCCCTGAGCGGCTGGGTGGTCTCCACCGGGCAGACGTTCTCCTTCAACGCGGTCGTCGGCCCGCGCACGGAGGCCAACGGCTACCTCGTCGCGGAGAACGGCCGCAGCGCGAAGGTGCGCGGCGGCGGCGTGGCCCAGGTCGCCACGACGCTCTACCTCGCGGTGCGCCAGCTGGGCAGCGTCTCCATCACCGAGAAGCACACCTACGGCAAAAAGTTCTCCGACGGCTACGTCTCCGACGTCAACGACGCCATCCTCACCGATTACAACGCCGGCACCGATTTCTGCTTCAAGAACAACGGCGACGATTTCGAGATCTTCCTCTGGGCGGACGATACCAACGTCTGCTGCACCATCAGCCCCGTCTCCGGCGGCGGCAGCTATGAAGGCGGCGATGAAGACAGCTACACCATGATCGCCTACGCCTCCACCTGGGTCGGCGGGTACGACGCGCGCCGCTCCAATATCGAGCTGGCGGCCGACGCCGTCAACGGCTATTTCATCGGCTCCGGCTACGTCTTCTCCTTCAACGATGTCGTCGGCCCGCGCTCCAAGGAAGCCGGCTACAAGAGCGCCATCAACGGCCGCGGCGTCAAGGTCACCGGCGGCGGCGTGGCCCAGCTGGCCAGCACGATCTATCTCGCCGTCAAGGATCTGGACTTCGTCACCGTGACGGAAAAGCGCACCTACGGCAAGAGCTACAACCAGAGTTACGTCGCCAGCGCCGACGACGCCATCGTCACCGATTACAGCGCCGGCACCGATTTCGCCTTCCGCAACGACGGCGCCAACGAGCTGGTTTTCTATACCTACGTGGACGATACCGGCTGGCTCGTCTGCGAGGTCTGGGAGGGCAGCGGCGACAGCTGGATGTGGTCCGAGTAGACCTGGGCTCCTGATCCGGGAAAGACGAAACGAAGGGCGCCGGCTTCCTTCCAAGGGAAGCCGGCGCCCTTTTTCGCGCGCTAACGCTACTGCAGGAACGCCTCGAGCGCGCGGCGGTTGGCGGCCCAATCCGGGCGAATCGACCAGACGCCGTCGATAACGCCGCTGTCGAAGGTGCCGTCGGCGGGCAGGCGCATCTCGCGGACGTCCCCGCGAATGAGCGCGAACACGCCCAGCGCGGCCATGTGCGGCCAGCTAAGGTCCGTATCCGTCAGATCGAACGCCTGGCGGAAAAAACGCACGAGCGTCACGGGGTTCCAGGTATGGCGGGCCTTCTCGAGCATGGCCTGGAGCACGCGGCGCTGGCGCGTGGTGCGCGCGTAATCGCTGCCGATGGAGCGGATGCGCGCGAAGGAGAGCGCCTGCGCGCCGGTGAGGCGCACCTTCTCTCCGTACGCGCCCAGGGGCGAGGTATCCACGCCGGTCTTCTCCAGGAGCCTGCGCGTCGCGGCGAGATTGGCGTTTGTCTCGGCCAGCTCCGCCTCGCTGACGTCCATCTCCACGCCGCCCAGGGTATCGATCAGCAGCGGGAACGCGCGCAGGCTGATCACCACGTGCCGCGAGATATGCGTCCCCAGGGCGGCGTTGACCGTCTCCACGGCCAGCTCCGCGCCGCCGGAGCGGTAGGCGGCGTTGATCTTGCCCCAGCCGTGGCCGGGGATCTCCACCCAGGTGTCGCGCAGGATCGAAGTCAAGCGCACCTGGCCCATGGGGCCGATGGAGGCGACGATCATCGCGTCCGAGCGCGAGGTGCCCTCCGCGTCGTAATCCACGCCCAGCAGGAGCACCTGCGTCCAGCCATGGTCCACGATCACCGTCCAACCCGCTGCCGCGATGGCCCAGATTACCACCACGCTGATCAGCAGCCGCACGAGCCGCCCGACGGGCCCGGGGCCGTCGTAGCGCGTGCGGCGGCGCTCCGGCCGCCTCTCCTCGTAATACATGAAGGCCGTTCCCTTCCCTTCGTTTTTCGTGTATACTGTTGCGGGAACCAGTATAACACAGCTTTGCCGCATGTGCAAAAAAGGAGCCGACAATGCGCCAGATCGATATGGGCATCGCCCGCAAATGGGCCTATGAAATGCACGCGGCCCTCCTTGAGGAGGGCGATACCGCCGTGGACGCCACCATGGGCAACGGCCACGATACCGCCGCCCTCTGCCGCCTGGTGGGCGAGTCGGGCCGCGTCTGGGCTTTTGACGTGCAGCCCGAAGCCCTTGGTTCCACGCGGGCGCTGCTTGAGCGCGAGGGGCTCGAACGCCGCGCGGAGCTCATCCTCGCCGGGCATGAGCGCATGGCCCAGTACGTGCCCGGGGGCGTGCGGCTGGTGGTGTTCAACCTCGGCTGGCTGCCCGGCGTAGAACACGCCGTCACTACCCGCGCCGAGACCACCCTGGCCGCTGTGGACCAGGCCCTCGGCCTGCTGTGCCCGGGGGGATTGATGACCGTGTGCGTCTATCCCGGCCACGAGGAGGGGGCGCGCGAGCTGCGGGAGCTGCTCGATTGGGCCGCTGCGCTGGATCCCCTGCGTTACGACGCCATCGTTCGCCGGTACCTGAACCAGCCCGCCGACCCGCCCGTGCTCATCGCCGTGCGCCGCGCCGAGCGAGCGCGCAAGGCGAGAAAGTAAAGCAACCGGCTCCGGGATCCGCTGGAGAGGATCCCGGAGCCAGTTTTTTTCTGGATTTACCCGCGGCCGCGATGACCGCCCGGGCCGCCTTGGCCGGGCATGCCGCCGCCGAAATCGCCCTGGCCGCCGTTCGGACCGCCCTGGTCGCCGGATTGGCCTTCCTGGCCCTCCTGAGCGCCAGGCATCCCGGGCATGCCGCCCTGCCCCTCCTGCTGACCGCCGAAGCCGCCCTGCCGGCCGCCCATCCCGCCGCCGAAGCCGCCCATTCCGCTGCGGCCGCCCATGCCCATGCCGGAGCCGGTGATGGTGGAAGAGAGGGTCACGCTGGTCTGAGAGGAGCCGCAGGAGACGGTGTAGGTCTCGCCGACGGCGAGATCCGGGCTGCTGACGATCACGCAATCGAAGGCTTTGTCCACCGTGCCGGAAAGGACGACGCTGCCGCTCTCGTCGGTGACGATGATCTCGCCCGCCTGGCCGCTGAGGTTGACCAGGGCGGCCGCCTGGGTGGAGCCGGAGCCGAAATTCTCGGCCATGCCCGAAGCGCCTGCGGCGATGACGGAGCCGCCGGTGATGACGCCGCTGCCGTTGTAATCCAAGGCGGCGTTGCCGCTGTTGGTAGGGCCGGAGACCACGATCGTGCCGCCGGAGACGAGCAGGTCTCCGTTGGAATCGATGCCGTCGCCGGAGGCGTTGACGTACAGCGCGCCGCCGGAGATGACGATGGAGACGCCCTCCTGGCTGGCGAACATATCGTAGAAGCCGTAGCCGCTGGAATCCGCGCCGCCCGCGGCGTTGATGCCGTCGTCGGAGGCGGTCAGAGAGATCACGCCGCTGGAGATGCGCACGCACCGGCCCTCCAGGCCCTCGTAGCTGCGGGAAATGGCGATCTCTCCGCCGGAGATGGAGAGGGTATCGTTGGCGTGGACGCCGTCGTCGCCGGAGGAGAGAAGGAGGCTGCCGCCGAGGATGGAGACGTCCGCGTCGCTGTGGACGGCGTCGTCCGCGCTGTCGACGGAGACGCTGCCGCCGAGGATGGTCACGCCGCCCGTGGCCTTGATGCCCTTGGTGCTGGAGGACGAGCCCTCGCTGGCGCTAGACGCCTGGCGGCCGAAGCCCATCCTGCCCTGGGAGTGGCTGGCCGCGTTGGCCGCGCCGCCGCCCGCGGTGAGGGAGAAGGCGCCGTCGAAGATGACGATATAGCCCTTCTCGCTGTCCTCCTCGTTCTTGGCGCGGATGGCGTCCTTGCCGGAGACGATGGTGAAGGAGCCGCCGGCAAAGCGCACGCTGTCGTTGGCGTCGATACCGCGGGAGGCGGCCTCGATCACGTAGGCGCCGGAGGCGAATTTCACGTCGTCCTTGCCGACGATGCCGTGGCCGGCGGGGGAGGAGACGGTCAGAGAGCCGGAACCGTTGAAGACGATATCGTCCCGGGCGAAGACGGCGCCGTCGACGCCCTCCTCGCCGGCAAAAGCGCCGCCGTTGGCGAGGAAATTCTCCGTGCCCTCGGCGAGGGTGACGAACACCTTGTCGGCGTTTTCGACCAGGAGCGCGGCGGAATCGGCCGAGGTGACGCTGACGCCCGCGAGCACCAGCTGCACCTTCTCCTCGCTGTCCACGATGATGGAGCCGTCCGTCAGGGTGCCGCTGAGAAGGTAGACGCCTTCGGCGGTGATGGTGACCTTGCCGCCGTCGATCAGGACGGAACCGTCCTCGCAGGCGGCGCTGTCGCCGTTGAGCGTGATGGCGACGGCGTCGTCCCACGCGCCGGAGAGATCGCGCGCGGTGAAATACTCGGAGACGTCCGGCGCGCTTTCCTCCGCGGCGAAGGCCGGAAAGGCGAGCAGAAGGGCCAGGAACACGGCCAGGGTGCGAAACAGTGTTTTCATGGATAAAGCCTCCTTTGGGGTGATGGATGTTTTTTTCGGGCGGGGGAGGGGCGGTTTCCCTCCCGACGGACACAGGATACGCCCGGAGCCTTAAACGAAGTTTGAAAGAGCACGGAAAATGTGTTCCGCGCCCGGGAGACTTGCGCGGAGGGCGCGGCGCGAGTACAATAGACATATACGCTTACCTGGAGGGAACGCCCGTGGACGAGCTCATCGCCATTTTACAGGATATCGACCCGGATGTGGACTATGAAACGGAAGAAAATCTCGTCGACGGCAAGGTGCTCGATTCGCTGAGCATCCTGCAGATGATCGGCGAGATCTGCGATACGTTCGATATCACGATCGGCCCAAAGTGGATGCGCAACGAGAACTTCAACAGCGCCAGGAAGATCTGGGCCATGATCCAGGCCATCCGGCAAGAGGAAGAATAGGCATGCAGATCACCTCCCTGGTCTTTGTGCTCTTTTTGTGCGCGGTGCTGGCCGCGTATTTTCTCGCGCCGAAAAAGTGGCAGTGGGTGGTGTTGCTCGCAGCGAGCCTGGCCTTTTACTGCACCTACGACGTCCGCCACCTGGCCTTCGTGCTCTTCACCTCGTTCTCGACCTGGGGCGCGACGATGGCCATGGCGCGCCTGGACGCGGCGCAGAAGCGTTATCTCGGCGGCGAGGGCAAGGCCCTTTCCCGCGAGGACAAGGCCGCCTACCGGGCAGGGGTCAAAAAGCGCAAGAAGCGGATCATGCTCCTGGCGCTCCTGGCCAATCTTTCCATCCTGCTCGTGTTCAAGTATTTCCATTTCGCCCTGGAGCAGGTCAACCGCGTCCTTTCGATCTTCCGCGCCGGCCCCCTGCGCGATCCCTTCCGCTTCCTCGCGCCGCTGGGCCTGTCCTTTTATACCTTCCAGATGCTGGGCTATCTGCTGGACAGCTACTGGGGCAACGTGGCGGCGGAGCGCAACCCCCTGAAGACGCTCCTCTTTTGCAGCTTTTTCCCGCAGATGACCCAGGGCCCCATCAGCGAATTCGGCCAGCTCTCCGAACAGCTCTTTACCGGACATGGGTTCACCTACCGGAACTGGTCCTGGGGCTCGCAGCGCCTGGTCTGGGGCCTGTTCAAGAAGATGGTGGTGGCGGACGCCTTCGCCCCCGCGGTGCAAAGGGTATTCGCGCAGTACGGCTCGTATTCCGGCGCGAGCGCGTTCCTGGGCATCCTCCTGTACGCTGTGCAGATCTACGCGGATTTCTCCGGCTATATGGACATCATGTGCGGCCTGTGCGAGATCATGGGCATCCGCCTGACGGAGAACTTCGACCGCCCGTATTTCTCGAAATCCGTGGCGGAGTATTGGCGCCGTTGGCACATCAGCCTGGGCGCGTGGTTCAAGAGGTATGTGTATTATCCCATCGGCGTTTCCAAATGGAACCGCGCGCTGGGCAGATCGGCCCGCGCCCGTTTCGGCAAGCGCTTTGGCGATATGCTGCCCGCTTCAGTGGCGCTGGTGGTGGTCTGGCTGGCGACGGGCCTCTGGCACGGCGCGAACTGGGGCTACGCCGTCTGGGGCCTGCTCAACGGGCTGTTCATCATCCTGGGGCTGTGGCTGGAGCCCGTCTGGGCGGCTTGCCGGGCCAAGCTGCGCGTCCGGGAGGATTCCCGCCCCTGGCGCACTTTCCAGGCGCTGAGAACGTTCCTCCTGGTGGCCTTCATCAAGGTCCTGCCGGAGGTGGGCTCGCTACGGGACGGCATGGGCCTCTGGCGGCGCGTCTTCACGGGCCGCTCCCTGCCGCGGGGCCTGAGGCAGCTGCTGCCCTTTGTGGATTGGAGCTCTTCCTTCACGGCCATTCATTTCTTCGTGGCGTGCGCGGGCACGGCGGCGATGCTGGCCGTCTCGCTCCTGCAGAGGCGGCGGCCGGTGCGCTCCCTGACGGAGAAGTGGCCCATGCCCCTGCGGGCGCTGCTCTTCGCGGGCGTGATCCTGCTGATCGCGGTGTTCGGCGTGCAGAATACCTGGATGGGAGGAGGGTTCCTCTATGCGCAGTTTTAGGCGCGCGCTCCTCTCGATCCTTTGCGTGCTGGCCATCCTGGCCGCGGCGACGGCGGCGGTCCTGGGGCTGTATTACACCACCGAATACCAGACCTACACCGACAGCTTCCTGCGCCGCGACCTGGCCGGCTCCGTCGATTTTCTGGTCCTGGGCTCCTCGCACGCGGAGAACGGCGTCGTCCCCGCCATTCTGGATGAAGAGCTCGGCGTGAACAGCTACAATATCTCCGGCTGGGTCATGCCCATGGCCGCCAAGCGCCTCCTCCTGGAGAAGGAGTTGGCGCGCAACCCCATCCGCACCGTGGTGATCGAGATCGCCTATGATACCCTTTCCCGCAGCAACGACGAGGACTTCTGCGAGGGCGACGAGGCCGTGATCGCGCGGCTGGACACCATGGGTGAGCGCCTCGCCTACATGCGGGAGAATCTTTCCCTCAACCAGTGGGCGGACGTCTATTCCCGCGCGATGTTCCGCGGCGCGCAGGTCTGGCTCAAGAAGATCACCGGCGCGCCGGGCCTGGACCGCGCGGCCAAGGGATATTTCGGCAAGGAGGCCGCGCCGCTCTCCCTCCGGCCCGAGGAGATCGGCCCAGCATTCCAGAGCGAGCCCTTCAGCGTGGATACCTACCGACCGGAAAACGCCGCCATCCTGGAGGAGATTGTCCGCCTCTGCCGAGAGGCTGGCGCGGAGCCGGTGGTGGTGACGGTGCCGGTCTCGGAGCGGTTCCTCTGGGTGACGCGGGGCCAGGACGAGTTCCTCGGCTACATGCGCGATCTTTGCGGCCGACTGGGCTGCCCGTATTGGGATTTCGATCTCTGGCGCGGGCGCTTCGATCTCCTGGACGACGATACGTCCTTCCGCGATCTGACCCATCTCTCCGATCCCGGAGCCAGAGCCTTCACGCCCGTGCTCGCCGCCTGCCTGCGCGAGGCGCCCGATCCTTCGCTCTTCTTCGATTCCTACGCGGAGGCGCTCGAACACTCGGCGTATTGCGAGAGGTAGAATTGTGGGGGGCGCGCCAGGGGCTCTGCCCTCGGACCCCGCTTCAGGGGCAATGTCCCCTAAGAATCCCATCACGGGGGATTTCTTGAAATAGGAAGCATAGTCATTATCTCAAAACAAAACGAGCTCCGGTACCCTTGCAACAGGGTATCGGAGCCTGTTTTATTGTTTTCCCCCAAGTGAGGGGTCCGGGGGGAATCATTCCCCCTGGCAGGGGCGCAGGGGCGGAATCCCCTGCAGGAGCCACATACAGAAGGCCCTAGCCGACCCCTGCAGGAGCCCCGTGGAGCGAACCTACCTCCGCCTTCTCCCCATCCCGGAGATCGCCAGCAGGCGCAGGAGCTGGAGCACGGCGGTCACGGCGGTGGCGACGTAGGTCATGGCCGCGGCGGAGAGCACGCTTTTCGCGCCGGGGATCTCGTCCTGGGCGAGGATCCCGCCCTGCTCTGCGGCGGCGAGAGCGCGGCTGGAGGCGTTGAACTCCACCGGCAGGGAGACGAGGGCGAAGAGCACGGTGAGCGCGAAGAGGATCACGCCCGCCTCGACGAGAGGCTGCCATCGGAAAAACATCCCGAGCAGGAACACGGGCCAGGCCAGGCGCGAGCCGATATTGACGGTGGGCACGACGGCCGTGCGCAATCGCAGGGGCGCGTAGCCCTCGGCGTGCTGGAGGGCGTGACCGGCCTCGTGCATGGCCACGCCGATGGCGGCGATGCTGTCGCCCTGGCGCACGTCGTCGGAGAGGAAGAGCACGCGCCGCGATGGGTCGTAATTGTCGGAAAGGGTGCCGGAGACGCGCTCCACGCGCACGTCGCGCACGCCCGCGGAGGCCAGCATGGCCAGGGCGGCGGTCTCGCCGGTGAAGTTGCCGCGGCAGCGCGTTTTGCTCCAGCGGCTGTACGCGCCCTGGACGCGCGATTGCGCCCACAGGGCCAGGAGCATTCCGGGCAGCACCCAGAGCATCGTGGGATCCCAGAACCAATACACGGGAACATTCCTCCTTGCCGGGCGGCGGAGGGCCTCCCGACGTGTCCAGTATACCGCAGGAAGGCCGCCGCGAAAAGGGTTCCCGCGCGAAATGTCTCTTTTTTCGCTCCAGCGCCTATTTCGCGCCACTTTCCGCCGGGTATAGAGGGGCCGCGCGCGGGGAACGCTTGCCCTGGAGGGAGGAATGATCCATATGAGAACGATCGCAAAGAAGGCCGCGGCGCTCCTGCTCGCCGCGGCGTGCGCGCTCGGCGCGGGCTGCAGCCGCATCCCGGGCGAGAGCGAGCCGCCGGAGGAGACGGCTTCGCCTCAGGCGGCGCTGCCCCGGATCCCGGAAAAGCTGGAGAAGGAGGGCGGCGTGCCCGTTTTGCGGGTGCATATCGCCAAGACCGGCGAGACGCGCAAAATGGATATCGAGACCTACGTCGAGGGCGTATTGGCAGGGGAGATGCGCAGCGACTGGCCCATGGAGGCCCTCAAGGCCCAGGCCATCCTCGCGCGCACGTTCGTGCTCAAATTCGTGAGCGAGAAGGAATCCCAGTACGAAGGCGCGGACATCTCCACGGACATCTCCGAGGCCCAGGCCTTCGACGAGAGCGCCGTGGACGAGCGCGTCCGCCAGGCCGTGCGCGAGACGCGCGGGCAGGTCCTCTCCAGCGAGGGCGAGCTGCCCTACGCCTGGTTCCACGCCCACTCCGGCGGCAAGACCGAATTGGCCGTGCCAGGGCTCGAATACTCCGGCACCGAGCCGCGCTACACCCAGATCGTGGATTCGCCGGATTCCCCGCGCGCGCCCGCCACAGTGCAGAACTGGACGGCGCGCTTCTCCGCCAAGACCTTCGGCGAGGCCTGCGCCAAGACCGGCGTGCAGACCGGCGACGCCGAGACGGTGGAGATCGGAGAGAGGGGAGGCTCCGGCCGGGCGGCGACCCTGCGCGTCAACGGCATGGAGGTCTCCGCGCCGGCGCTGCGGCTGGCCATCGGCTCTACCAAGATGAAATCCACGCTGCTGGAGGAGATCTCCCTGGAGAACGGGGAAGTGGTGCTCCGGGGCCGCGGCTACGGCCACGGCGTGGGCATGAGCCAGTGGGGCGCCTACGCCCTGGCCGAGGAGGGGAAGAGCGCGGCGGAGATCATCGGTCATTATTTCCGCAACGTGGAGGTCGTCTCCCTGTGGCAGGGGGCCGAGAGCGCATAACTTAACTTGCAATTGTGAAGGAATTGTGGTATCCTGCGAACCAGTCAAGAGCGTTTCTTTAAGTTCGGCACCGTGATGCCGACAAGAACGGACGTCCCTTCCCACGTATAGGGTTCGCGCGTCTTGCCGGCAGCGGCAAGACGCTTTTTTCATGCGCGAAGGAGGCGGGGCGGCATGGCCAAGGTGAAGGCGGTCCTTCTGGACGAAGCCGCGGTGAACCGCGCCCTGACGCGCATGGCCCACGAGATCGCCGAGCGCAACCGGGGCACGGAGGATATCGTGCTGGTGGGCGTTCTCCGGCGGGGGAAGCCCCTGGCGGAGCGGCTGGCCGCGAGCATCGAGCGCTTCGAAGGCGTGCGGGTGCCCTGCGGCGAGCTGGACATCAATTTCTACCGGGACGATCTTTCGACCGTTTCCGATCAGCCGGTCATCAAGAGCGCGCACCTGCCCTTCTCCATCGTGGAGAAGAAGGTCGTGCTGGTGGACGACGTCCTCTTCACGGGGCGGACGGTCCGCGCGGCGATCGAGGCGGTCTTTTCTCTGGGGCGGCCCCGGGCGATCCAGCTGGCGATCCTCATCGACCGCGGGCATCGGGAGCTTCCCATCCGCGCGGATTACGTGGGAAAGAGCATCCCCACATCGCTCCAGGAGCAGGTGAGCGTGCGCATCCCGCCCTTCGACGCGGAGACGGAAGTCCTTCTCATGGAGAAGGAAGAGGGCTGAAAGGCGCGCTCCGAACAATGGGTACCCTTGCCCCGGAAGGGGCGTTCGATACACGAAGGACCAAGATAGTAAGGGGGATTTCTCATGGCTAAGAACTCGGCCAAGGACACGAACCAGGCCATCTACGACGCCCGCTCGCTCGGCGCACCGAAAATGACGGTGCTCGGCCTGCAGCACATGTTCGCCATGTTCGGCGCGACGGTGCTCGTCCCGATCCTGACCGGCCTGAACGTCTCCGCGACGCTCCTGTTCGCGGGTCTGGGCACGCTCCTGTTCCATCTGCTCACGGGCGGCATCGTGCCGGCGTTCCTGGGCTCTTCCTTCGCCTTCCTGGGCGGTTACGCCGCCATCACCACCTGGGAAGAACTCAACGAGGCCGGAGAAATGGTCTCCGTGCTGCATGCGGACATGCTGCCCTACGCCTGCGTGGGCGTGTTCTGCGCGGGTCTGCTCTACGTGGTGATGAGCCTTCTGTTCAAGGCCTTCGGCGCGCGCAAGGTCATGCGCTTCTTCCCGCCGATCGTCACCGGCCCGATCATCATCTGCATCGGCCTGATCCTCGCCAACTCCGCCATCAACAACTGCGCCGCCAACTGGTGGATCGCCGTGCTGGCCATCGCGGTGGTCGTGGTGTGCAACATCTGGGGCAAGGGCATGCTGAAGATCATCCCGATCCTCATGGGCGTGCTCGTCTCCTACGTGGTCGCGGCCCTGTGCGGCCTGGTGGATTTCACCCCCGTCAAGGAAGCCGCCTGGATCGGCGTGCCCTTCCACTTTAAGGATACCGTCTTCTCCCTCTTCGGCGGCGAAGGCACCGTCAACTACCTGGGCAAGGAGATCTCCAAGGGCGGCATGATCGTCACCGCGATCATCACCATCATGCCCATCGCCATCGCCACCATGATCGAGCACATCGGCGATATCTGCGCCATCTCCTCCACCACCGAGAAGAACTTCATCGAGAAGCCCGGCCTCCATCGCACCATGCTCGGCGACGGCCTGGCCACCTCCCTCGCCGCCCTCTTCGGCGCTCCCGCCAACACCACCTACGGCGAAAACACCGGCGTCCTCGCGCTGACCAAGGTCTATGACCCGCGCGTCATCCGCATCGCCGCCGCCTTCGCCATCCTCTTCTCCTTCTGCCCGAAGTTCGCCGCGCTCATCAGCGCCATGCCCACCGCCACCATCGGCGGCGTCTCCCTCATCCTCTACGGCATGATCTCCGCCGTCGGCGTGCGCAACATCGTTGAGAACCAGGTCGACTTCACCAAGAGCCGCAACGTCATCATCTGCGCGCTCATCATGGGCCTCGCCCTCGGCGTCAACTTCTCCGCCGCCGGCGCGATCGCCTTCTCCATCGGCCGCGTCAACATCAGCCTCTCCGGCCTCGCCGTCGCCGCCCTCGTGGGCATCATCGTCAACGCCATCCTCCCCGGCAACGATTACACCTTCGGTGTGAACGAGCAGGGCGACCAGGCCGTGAACTTCAAGGTCTGATCAAGGCAGGGGGAACGATTTTCCCCCCACGGACCCAGCAATCAGGATAGAGAGAATTGAAGGGCTTCGGGATCCTATCGACAGGATCCCGAAGCCCTTCGCCTTTGTATTGGCAATTCTTTTGAAAGCACCGCTCTGCTTGTTTTTATACGATAAGGGATTCCTAAGGGCCCTCTGCCCTGCGGGGATCGGGGCAGGGCCCCGCCGCGGCCCCAATAGGGAGTATCCCGCCTTACTTGAAATCCTCGCAGGCGCGGACGTAGGCCTCGATGTTTTCCCAGGGCACCTCCGGCTCGAGCAGGTGGGTGGGGCAGGCCACGAGCCCGCCCCTGTCGCCGGCGATGGCGAGGTTCTCGAAGACCTTGCGGCGCACCTCGTCCGGGGTGCCGAAGGGCATGACGGTCTGGGTGCCGATGGTGCCGTTGAAGGAGAGGCGGTCGCCGAACTGGGCGTAGATCTCGCCGAAATCCATGCATTCGGGCTGCACGGGGTTGAGCACGTCGATCCCGGCCTCGATGAGGTGGGGGATAAAGGGGGTGATGAACCCGCAGGAATGGTACAAAACGAGGATATCCGGCTTGACGGCGCGGGCGGCCTCGATGACGCGGCGCAGGCGGGGCTTGAGCCAATCGCAATAGAGCTGCATGCTCATCATGGGCGTGCGCTGCATGCCGATATCGTCGCCCAGGAAGAGCAGGTCGCACCCGGCGGCGGCGTAGGCGCGGGCGCGCACGACGGAATTGTCCGTGACCCGGTCGAGGATATACTCGGCCATGGGGTCGTCCGACATCATATCCATCATCATCTCTTCCATGCCGCGGATGTACCAGGATTGCTCCCAGATGGTCATCTGCATGCTGCCGCAGGCGGCGAGCCCGCGCGCGTGGATGGATTCGACCTCGGCCTTCTGGACGGAGAAATCCGCGCGGGAATAATCCGGGAAAGGATAGGCCTGGATCTCCTCGAGGGATTCGGCCGTTTTGAGCGGGCAGAGCATGCGCGTCATGTGCTTGGCGTACACGCTGCCGGGCTCGTGGCCGACGCCGTAGACGTCGATCACGGTGCCGGGCTTGCAGCCGGTATGATAGCGGGCGAAGCGGCCCACGTCCCGGTCCTCCTCGCGCAGGACGCCGTCGGAGACGCCGCGCTGGGAAAAGCCGAAATAGTCCGCGGGGCTTTCGGCGGAGCCGGTCACCTCGCGGAAGCGCTCCATCAGGGAGGGGCACAGATCGAAGGAGACGGGAGCCTTCTCGTATCCTGTGCGCCTGTAGAGAGACAGAAGATTCTCGCGCTTGTTCATGGGGCGGATCCCTCCTCTGGAGAAAATGATACGTCCGGCGAGGGCCGTTGTCAAGGAAAAGGCATACGCCGGGGAGCAGGGCGCATATCTCTGGAGAGTGCGGATCAAGAACATGGCGGAAGGGGTGGCGCGAGCGATGGCGCTGGAGATGACGAGGCGGAAGGTGGAAATGGAGAGGATTGTGAGCGACGAGACGGTGCAGGCGCTTTTGCGCGCGGAGGCCATCGTGCCCGGCGCCGGGCGGGAGAGCGTGCGCGTGCTCATGGAGGAGGCGCGCTTCGCGCTGGAGAGCGCCGAGGTGCAGGAGGGAGGCGTGGTCCTGACGGGCACTGCCTGGGCACAGGCGCTCTACCGCCTCGGAGACAAGAGCGAGGTGCTCGCCCTGGCGGCCAGCGCGCCCATGAGCCGCGCCGTGGAGGCGGAAGGCGTCAGGCCGGGCATGACGTGCCTTGCGCAGGCCGAGGTGGAACACGTGGAGGCGAACTACGAGCGGGGGCATATGGTCTTTCAGATCAGCGTGAACGTGCGCGTGCGCGTCCTGGCCCTGGAGGAGACGGAGGTGGTCGACGGGTGCGCGGCCTGCGAAGGGGTAGAGACGCGCGCGGAGGTCGTCTCCAGCCGCAAGGTCAGCGCCGAGAGCGGCGCGGCCGTCACGCTCGAGGGCAGCGCCCGCATGCCCGAGGCCCTGGACGCCCGGACCGTGCTCATGGATTGGTGCTCCGCCCGTGTGGACGGCGCGGCGGCGGATCTGGGAGGCGTGCGCGTCACCGGGGCGGTGCTCGCGGAGGCGCTCGTGGGCAGCGGCGTCCCGGACCGGCCCGTGGCGCTGGTGAAGATCACCCTCCCGCTGGACCAGCTCGTGGAAATGCCCGAATGGCTCGCGGGAGACGTTGAGGCCGCGGTGACCGTGCGAAGGTTGGACAGCCAATTGCGCCAGGGCGAGGACGGAGCGACGGCGCTGTACGTCCGGGCCGAGTGCGACGTGCGCGTTCTCTCCTATGGCAGCGACGCCTTCAGCGCCCTCACAGACGCCTATGGCACCGGGGAGAAGGACGTGCGGTGCGAATACCGGGAGCTCCTCTATTGCCCGGCCCTCGAGACCGTGCGCTGCGCCGAGACCGTCCGCGCAGAACTCCCGCTGGAGGAGGGCGCGCCTTCCGCCGGGACCGTGGTCGCCGTGCGCGCCAGGGCGCAGATCGGCGAGATCGAGCCCGAGGGTCAGGGGAGCAGCGTGCGGGGCGTGATCGAAGCCAAGGCGCTCTATCTCGCTTCCGGCTCTGGCGAACCCAATGCTGTCCGCGGGGAGGTGCCCTTCACGGTCTATTGTCCGGTCCCTCTCACGTTGGAGGATTTCCTGCGTGTGGAGGTCGAGAGCGCCGACGCCGCGGCTGTCATGAACGACCGGCTGGAGGTCCAATGCGCGCTGCGCCTCAGCGGCACGCACCGCTCCGAGGAGGGGCTGCGGGTCGTCGCCGAGACGGCCGAGATCCCGGCCGAGAAGCAGCCCTTCGGCGTGGTCGCGTATTGGCCGGACGAGGGCGAGAGCCTGTGGGAGATCGGCCGCCGCTACCGCGTGCCCGAGAGCCGTCTGCGGGAACTGTGCGGCGGCGACGCGCCGAAACCGGGCGAGGCGTTGATCGTAAGGGGGTAGGATGGGTTCGGAGCCGTTGGGCGGGCTGCGCCCGCCCAACGGCTCCGAA
>CACZOT010000197.1 GCA_902782795.1 uncultured Eubacteriales bacterium
GTCTGCGCGCACTGTCGATTGAATCATGAATGGCAGACAGCCGAGCGCCCCGGTTCCGCGAGGGAGCCGGGGCGCTCTGTTGATAGGAGAACGGGAATGATGGTTATTGGTATTCGCATCGGATGAGGTAGAGCTCGCAGACGTCGCCGCGCTGGGCGGTGAGGATGTGACCGACGCGGCTGATATTGCCGTAATCGCCCTGCAGCATGATGTCGCCGGTGAACAGGTTGAAGAAGGCTGTGGCGTTTTCGCCGTTTTCCAGACGGATGCGCCCGTACGCCATGCCGACGGCGCGGGCGTTCGACCTGCCGTTCAGGGGGATCGCCCATTCGCCGCTGTTCAAAACAAGCGTACGCGTTTCCCCATCCGGCTGCTTTTCGTAGACCTGCAGACTGGATTCCTGCCTGTTGCTCAGGCCGGTCGCGACTGGGCCGTCCGGGCCGACGAAGAGATAGCCGTTCTCATCCTTGCCGTACCAGTAACCGGGCGCGAGAAGGGTGAAGCGCTCCGTTGACGCGGCGATCTCCACGTTGTCCCCGCCCATCAGCGCGAAGGAGCCATCCGGCTTTTCAACGGAGAACACGCCGCCGCTCTCCACAAATACAGTTCTGATCGGGCCGGGCAGGATGACGTTTCCATCGATATCGATCACCCGACGGGATGAAACGTCGAGTTCTTCCGTCAGATAAGCGCCATCGCTTGCGAACATGAATTTTGCCAGCCGCGTTTCAGAGGTGTAGCGGAGGTTCAGATCTTCGTCGTACACTTCCCGCTGTTTGTACAGAAAGCCGCTGCCCGCGGTCATCCTCTCATCGGATACCAGCGCGCCGTTCTCGTCATAGATGCCGCTCGGGAATGCGCCTTTTCCAGAAAGCACCAGCAGACGGCCGGAAGAGGTGTTGGATTCGGAAGCCGTCAGATCGCCCGCAAAGCGATTCAGGGCCGCGTCGTAGTATTTGGCATAGCCCTTGAACATGGTGTCTTCCTCCTTCGGGAGCCCCTGTCCGAGCCAGAAGCCGTCCGAAATGTAGAGGAGCGCCTCCTTCTTGTCCGTCGTCTTCTCCATGGCGTAGTAGACCATGAGATAGCGCGCGTTCAGCCGCTTGATGAGCGCAGCCTCGTAGGGAAGGAGCTGTTCACCGTCCTCCTTGAACAAGCCAAAGCAATTCACATTGCCGGTTTTCCCGGCCACCGCGTAGCGGCCGTCCTCGAAATATTGAACGGCGGATGCCTTGATATACATGGCCTTCTCGATCAGCGAGCGGTCGTCCTCCGGCAGCTGGTCCGTTGACGGGACCGGGTATTCGCCGAGTTTTTCGAGCGTCAAGCCGACGACGACGCCCGTATCGGCGTGCGCGACGGCCGCCAGCAGAAGCGCGAATATGAGAGCGAGCGAGAGGATGCTCGCGATTCTCTTCATGAAATGATTCCCTCCTTGCGTGAATGCTTGGCCGTAGCAATTATGGGCTTCGCACCGGCTTCCGTCAAGAAGGCCATATGATTGGATTCCCCGTATGTGGGCGCCCGAGGGGCGGAGGCCTCTCAGCGTACCCGTCCGCCGCAAGCCCGGGCATGGAAAGCTTTCTTTTTCCCGAAGCATCGTGTATAATATGAAAAAATGCACCCAGGAGGAGATCGCACATGCGCATCGCATTCGCAGGACTGCGCCACGGACACATTTTCTCCCTGTACGCCATGGCCGAGAAGGAGCCGGACGTCACCATCGCCGGCATCTGGGAAGAGGAGCCGGCCGCCCTGGCCGCCGCTCGGGAGCGCATCGACGCGCCGGTCTACCCGAGCCTGGAGGCGCTGCTCGCCGACGAGAGCGTGGACGCCGTCGCCGTGGGCGATTATTACGGCATCCGCGGCCAGCGGGTCATCGCGGCCCTGCGAGCGGGCAAGCACGTCATCGCGGACAAGCCCCTGTGCACCAGCCTTTCCGAGCTGGACGAGATCGAGCGCCTCTCCCGCGAGAAGAACCTGCAGGTCGGCATCATGCTCTCCCTGCGCTACGACGCCACCATGCGCCTGGCGCGCACGCTCGTGCAGGAGGGCCGCATCGGCACAATCCGCAACGTCGCCTGCACCGGCCAGCACCCCATCGATTACCCGCAGCGCGCCGGCTGGTATTTCGAGCCCGGCAAGCACGGCGGCACCTTCAACGATATCGGCATCCACGGCTTCGACGCCATCGCCATGGTCACCGGCCTCCAGTACGGCCGCACGCTCTTTGCGCGCCAGTGGAACTGCTATGCCCCCGAATGCCCCCATTTCCTCGACAGCGCCCAGGTGATGGGCGAATGGGCCAACGGCGCGGCGTTCATGTCCGACGTCTCCTACTGCGCCCCCTCCCCCAGCGGCTACCGCCTGCCCACCTACTGGCGCTTCACCTTCTGGGGCGCGGACGGCATGATCGAGTGCCGCTTCCATTCGGGCGAGCTGCTCCTCGCGCGCAATATCACCGAGACGCTGCCGGACCGTTCCGACGAGGAGGCCATGCGCGCCTTTATGCAAAAGGCCGAGCCGGTCGTCTACCATCCGGAACCCATCGATGATAACGAGCTGCGCGAGTTCATCCGCGCCGTCCGCGGCGAGGAGACCTATCTGCCGCCCCGCAGCTGCCTCGATTCCACCCGCATCGCCCTCTCGATCCAGCATTTCGCGGACGAGCACACCGTCTGATCTGACAAAAAAAGCAGCGCCGCGGACCATGTGGTCCGCGGCGCTCTTTTGCGTCTGGTCATCCCTTGCGGATGAGCTGAACTTCTTCCCCGGCGATGAAGAGCGCGTCTCCGTCGTTGAGGCGGGTGACGCTCACGCCCCGCTCCGCCTCGTACTGGGCGCAGGTCTCCTCAAAGCGGTCGAATCGGCTGAGGAAGCGGCTGTAGTGCGGCAGCACCTCACGCTCGGTGAGGCGCAGGCCCGTCAGGTCCTCCAGGCCAATTTTGTTCAGCTCCGGGGAATAGCGGTTCACGAGGGCGAGCGTGGAGCCGAACGCGAAAGCGGCGGCGCTCCAGCCGATCAGCACGCTCTCCCCGGCGATGCGGCGAAGGATCGGCTCCGCGCCATGCTCCCGTAGGGAGGCGAGCAGGTAGTATGGGTTCCCGCCGATGAACTCGACCGCGTCGTACCCCTCCAGCGACGCGCAGGGATCGCGGTCGATATCCAGCACGTCCACCGCAAGGCCGAGGCTTTCCAGCTCCGCGATGGAGCGGGGCACATGGTAATTGCGCTCCTTGTAGATGTCGTCGGCTGTCACCACCAGCGCGGCCCGCTCCCGTCCGGCCATGTGCGGCCGCAGGGCGGAGAGGATCGCCTCGCTCGTGAGGCCGTCGGAGCAGAGAACCAGCATGGCGATCCCCCTTTTCAGATGCGCTTCTCGAAATTGCCGGAGACGTGCACGCCCTCGTCGGCGATGACGAAGGCGTCCGGGTCGACGCCGCGGATGATATCCATAATCTCGCCGACCTCGTACTTGTTGATGCAGGAGACGAGCACGCGCGTATCCTCGCCGGAATAGGCGCCGATGCCGCGCCATTCGGTGACGCCGCGGCCGGTCTGGCGCATGATCTTCTGGTCCACGCCCTCCTTCTTGGTGAACACCATCAGGCGGAGGTTGATGTTCTGGTAGTGCACGCGATCCAGCATCATGGTGAAAAAGACCATGTAGATGAGGGAATAGAGCACCGTCTCCAGATCGGCCAGGAAGAGCAGGGCGAGGTAGATCGCGCCGTTGAGCATGAGCGAGATCTTGCCCACGCTGGCGTTTTTGTACTTGCGCGAGGCCCACACGCCGATGATATCCAGCCCGCCGCCGGACCCGCGCGAGAAGAGGATGATGCCGATGCCGAAGCCCGAGACGATGCCGCCCACCAGCACCGAGGCGAGACGCTCGTCCAGAATGGGGACCTCGGGCACGGGCAGAACGCTCATAAACAGGCTGATCGCGCCCGCGCCCAGCAGCGTCTTGAAGAAGAACACGCCGCCGATGCTGCGCCAGGCGAGGAACAGCAGGGGGATGTTGATGACGAGATACAGGATGCCGTTCAGGTTGATCGCGCCCAGATCGATATACTTGCCCAGGAACAGGTCGATGATCTGCGCGATGCCCAGAACGCCGCCGCTGTACAGGTGAAACGGGATCACGAACCAGTTCATGCCCGCCGCGTAGATGAAGGCGCCCGCCAGCACGATAAAGGGCTGCAGCCACCTCTGGTGCATCTTCTCCAGCATGCCGACTTCTCCTTTACCAGCGCTCGAAATGGACGCGATCGGCCTCGTAGATCTCGCCGCGCGCCTCTGGCTCCCCGGCCGGATAGCCCAGGGCGATCAGGGAATGGGGAACGATGTGCTCCGGGAGCTGGAAGAGCTCCCTCTGGCGCTGGACGCGGTCCATCTGCGGCCAGGTGCCAAGCCAAACGCTGCCGATCCCCAGGGCGTGCGCCGCCAGGCAGAGGTTCTCCGCGGCGATGGCTCCGTCCACGACCCAGTATTCCTTTGCGCGCGGGAAGGCCCGCTCCAGGTCTCCGCAGACGAGGATCCCCGCTGCCGCGCCGCGCAAGGGCTCGGCCGGGCGGCCGTTGGCGTCCGCCATGCGGTTCAGGGTCTCGCGGTCGCGCACCACGAGGAAGGACCAATCGCGCGCGTTCACGCAGCTCGGGCCGGACATCGCCGCCGTGAGGAGCTTATGCAGCGTCTCCTCGGAAATGGGGCGGTCGGTATAGCGGCGGACGCTGCGCCGGGTGAGGATGTTTTCCATGGCGTCCATAGGGCGTTTCTCCTCTCTTTCGCTCTCCCGCAGAAAGGGAGACCGGCCGCCAGAGCCGGTCTCCCAGGGAGAAAACTGGATCACTTCTCCGGGTTGATGACGCCGTAGACAACCGCCGCCAGCACGCCTCCGACCAGCGGGCCCACGATGAAGACCCAGAGGCTCTTGAGCGCGTCGCCGCCCGCGAACAGGGCCGGGCCGAAGCTGCGCGCCGGGTTGACGGAGGTGCCCGTCAGGCCGATGCCGAGGATGTGCACGACCACTAGGGTCAGGCCGATCACCAGGCCGCCGAAGCTGCCGTGCTTGGCGCGCTCGTCGGTGACGCCGAGGATGGCCGTCACAAAGATGAAGGTGAGCACGATCTCGACCAGCAGGCCCGCGAGGGCGCTGCCGTTCACGCCGGCCAGGCCGTTGGCGCCGAAGCCGCCGGTCATGTCCGTGACCTTGCCCAGGCCAAAGATCGCCGCGAGGATGGCCGTGCCGCACACCGCGCCGATGCACTGGGAGACGACGTAGCCCACGAAATCCTTGGTGGAGAGCTTGCCGCGCACCAGCATGGCGATGGAGACCGCCGGGTTGATGTGGCAGCCGGAGACGTTGCCGATGGAGTAGGCCATGGCCACGATGGTCAGGCCGAAGGCCAGGGCCGTGAGCAGATAGCCGCTGCCCGCGGCGGCGTCGCAGCCCACCAACATGGCGGTGCCGCAGCCGAGGATGACCAGCGTGGCGGTGCCGATCGCCTCAGCGATGTACTTTTTCATGCTGTTCATAGGAAATTCCTCCCTTTCTGATTTCTGTCCTATTGTAGCACCCGTGCGTGCCGCTTGCAAGCGTGCCCTCGCAAAAAAAGCGCCCTCCCGATGGGGAGAGCGCCGCGCGGGCAGTTACTTCTTGCCGAACAGACCCTTGACCGCGTCCAGGATGCCGGAGGCGCCCTTGGCCGCTTCCTCGATGTTCAGCTTCGCCTTGACGCCGGCGATGACGGCGCTGATCTGCTCGTCCGGCAGGTCGATGTTCAGAAGGCCCTCGAGGGTCTTCACCGGGTCGGCGGTGAACTTCTTGATGAGGTCGTCGTTGCCCTGAAGTTTGCCCAGCACGTCGCTGATGATCTTCTGGATATCCATTATTCGCATCTTCCTTTCTTGACCGGAGAAATACTTTCCTCCTGCACTGAATCAGTATACATCGTTTTCCCGCGGCGCGCAAGCGCGAACCTTTCCTCTCTCCTCCAGGAAATTAGACATGTTTAACAGAAAACAAACACCCAACCGGGCCCTTTTCCCTTGACAGGGCCCTTTGGCATTGGTATAATGGCATCAGTTAGATTGCTCTAACCCCTGGAGCGCTTCCTCCGTACGGCATCGGGTGAAGTTCTCCATGTTGGGCCCGGGAGGGCGGCAGACGTCAGGCAGAAGGCGGCCGCGCGGCGCTTCCGAGGCCAGTGCCGGACTGCGCGGTCTACCTCCCCGCGCTGCAGCCGGAGCGCGCGCGACGGGTCCTACCTCCCCCGAAGCGCCGCAGGTCTCCTCCCCTTCGCGCATACAGTCATGCGCCCGGCCGTGTCCTCCGCACGGCCGGGCGCGCGCGAACCCCCAACCGCATACGCACAGCCCGCCGCCGTCCCCGGTCTCCCGGAGGGGCGGCGGATTTATCGCAAGCAAGGAAAGAAGGAACGTTTGCCATGGCAGAACTCGCGGTGGAATTCCGGAAGGTCTCGCGCGTGTACCGCGCCGGAGACCATGAGCAGCGCGCTCTGGACGATATCGACCTGCAGCTGGAGCGCGGGCGCATGATCGTCGTGCTGGGGCCGAGCGGCGCGGGCAAGAGCACGCTGCTCAACCTCATCGGCGGCCTGGACAGCCCCACCAGCGGCACGATCCTCGTGGACGGGCAGGACATCTCCCGCCTCACCAGCGACGAACTGGCCGATTACCGCGCCCGCAAGGTGGGCTTCGTATTCCAATCCTACAACCTCATCCCCACGCTGACGGTGCAGGAGAACGTGGCCCTGGTGCGGGAGATCGCCCCGAAGGCTCTGGACACGGTGCAGATGCTCAGCGAGGTGGGCCTGGCAGATCACCTGAAGAAATTCCCGGTGGAGCTCTCCGGCGGCGAGCAGCAGCGCGTTTCCATCGCCCGGGCCCTGGCCAAGAATCCGGAGATCCTCCTGTGCGACGAGCCCACCGGCGCCCTGGATTCGCAGACGGGCGTGGTGGTGCTCAAGGTGCTGCTGCAGATGGCGCGCAGCTACGGGAAGACCATCATCATCGTCACGCACAACCAGAACATCGCCCGCATCGCGGACGTGGTGGTGCGCGTGAAAAACGGGCGGATCCAGTCCTGCGAGGAGCAGGCGCATCCCGCGGCCGTGGAAGA
>CACZOT010000198.1 GCA_902782795.1 uncultured Eubacteriales bacterium
CCCGTAAGCGCGCAGCTCTTCCTTCTCGAAGACGTCGTTCATCAGGATCCGGCAGCCGAAGCCGCTGAGATGACGGACGACCGTCGCGCCGATATTTCCGGTCCCCACGACGCCGACGCAGCTCGCCGACAGCTCCCTGCCGATCTTTCCCTCAAGGGTGAAATCCTGCATCGCCGCTTTCTTCACGATGTAGGGGAGCTTCCGCATGGCGATCAGCATCAGCATGATCGTGTAATTCGCCACCGAATCCGGCGAATAGCGCACGTTGCAGACGCGGATGCCCACAGAATTCGCATAGGCGACGTCGATGTGCTCATAGCCGATGCTCCGGGTCGAGATATACCGGACCCCCAGTGCCTTCAGGCGGTCCAGCCGGTCCCTCGTCATCGGGTTCGTAATAATGGATATGGCGTCGTATCCCGCCGCCATATCCAGGTTTTCAAGAGTCGGGTAGTCGGACGTCCAGTCATACGAAAACCCGTATTTTTCCGCGCATTCCTCCAGGAAAGCCTTCTCATCGTACTCCCGGAGGGCATAGGCAAAGATCTTCACTGTCACACTTCCTTTTCGATCGGGTCCTTCTTCGCAGGCTGAGGAAGGAGGTCACACCGACGGGACGCCCGTCAGCGCGCGTTGAGCTGATCCGCGAACATCGCGCCGCACGCCGCGAGGCTCAGGAACGCCTGGTCCTGCGACTCGCTCCGTCCGGTCAGGGCGATGGGGATCCGCGCGCCCACCAGGACGCAGCAGCCGGTGGCGTGCATATGCACGTCCAGAAGCTTGCAGATCAGGTTGCCGGCGAGAAGCGAGGGCACCACGATCCCGTCGAATTCGCCGCAGTACTCGCAGTTATACTTTTTGAGGCGCGCAGCTTCCTTGCTCACGATCAGGTCATAGGTGATGGGGCCTACCAGGTTGCAGTCCGCGATGGGCTCCTCCCGGTGATCGAGGATGATCGTCTGCGCTTCCACGGTGTCCCTCATATGGAAGCTGGGCTTCTCCACCAGCGCCAGAAGGGCGATATTCGGCTTTTCCACGCCGAAGAGCTTCAGCGCCTCCGTCATGTTCCGGACGACATGCTTTCTCTGCTCGATGCTCGGCTCCACGAGAAGCGTACAGTCCGAAACGGCAAGAATTCTGTCATATCCCTCGAACTTCAGCATGTTGCAGTGGGTGATCAGGCGGTCCTCCTGCACCAGATGGTTCGCCTTGTTGAGTACGGGGAGAAGGAAATCCCTCGTCTGCGTATTGCCCCGCATCAGGGCGTCCGCGCTGCCCGCGCGGATCATCTCGATGGCGTACTGCACCGCGTTGGTGTCGTTGGCGATCGGCTGGAAATCATAGCTGCGGTCTCTGAGCCCCAGTCTTTCCAGCATTTCGTTGACCTTTTTGTAATTGCCGATGAGGACAGGCTCCACAAAGCCCGCCTGCGCGGCGTCGAAGGCGCCGAGAAGGATATTTTCCGCGTCCGCGCCGGCGATCGCCACGCGCATGGGTCTCTTCAGGCTCTTCGCCTTCTCGACGATCCCTCTGAACTCGGCTGCAGCTTTATTCTCTTCCATATCTTTCTCCTTTCTTACGGCCGCTCATCAGAGAAGTCCGCCGACCTTGAGGAACAGCGGCGCGAACACAAGGGAGACGACCGTCATCAGCTTGATCAGGATGTTGAGGGAGGGACCCGAGGTATCCTTGAAGGGATCGCCCACCGTGTCGCCGACGACCGCCGCGTGATGGGCTTCGCTGCCCTTCCCGCCGTGATGGCCGTCCTCCACGTATTTCTTCGCGTTGTCCCAGGCGCCGCCGGAGTTCGACATGAAGATCGCCAGCATCACGCCTGTCACAAGAGAACCGGCCAGAAGGCCGCCCAGCGCGGCCGGTCCCAGGAGAAGGCCGACGGCAAACGGCACTACGACCGCCATGATCCCGGGCACGAGCATCTCCTGCAGCGCGGCCTTCGTGGAGATCGCGACACAGGTCGTGTAATCCGGCTTGCCCGTCCCCTCCAGGATGCCCTC
>CACZOT010000199.1 GCA_902782795.1 uncultured Eubacteriales bacterium
CTTGTCATAAACAGGGGTTTTTGGTATACTGTATGAATAGTAGAAAGCGGGGGAATGCTGGATGCGGGACGACGAAGCGACGCTTTCGCAGCTGAAGGAGGCCGTGCGCGCCCTCTGCCTGGACAAGGGCTGGGGCGAGGACGGCGAGCAGAACCCGCAGCACGTCGCCATGGCGATGACGGTGGAAATGTCCGAGCTCCTGGAAAACTTCCAGTGGCTGGAGCCGGAGGGCGTGCGCGCCCTCTGGGAGGGGAAGGACCCGGCGCGGCGGGAGCGCGTCGCCGGGGAATTCGCGGACGTAATGATGTACGGCCTGCAGCTGGCCTACAGCCTGGATATCGACATCGCCGCCGAGGTGGAGAAAAAGATCGCCGCCGTGCGCGGCCGCAGCGATACCTACTACGAGGACAAGCGCCGCATGCGCGAGCGCTTCGAGCTCGATCAGCGCCGCAAGGCGTCGGAATAGAGACTTTCAGACACAGCAAACCGATAACAGGACTGGAGGAAAACGCATGGATACGTTGGTCATACTGGATTTCGGCGGCTCGCAGAGCCAGTCGGTCGCGCGGCGCATCCGCGGAGAGCACGTCTACTGCGAAGTGCTCAATTACGATGCCACGGCGGCGGAGATCCGCGCGAAGGAACCCAAGGGCCTTCTGCTCGTGGGCGGCACGCAGGACGCCTTCCAGGAAGGCGCTCCGGACGCCTCTGAGGAAGTCTACGCGATGGGCCTGCCCATGCTCTGCCTGGGCTACGGCGCCCGCATCGCCGTGAAGCACTTCGGCGGGCGGCTGCTCGGCCCGGTGCTGGAAAAGCGCCCCGCCCAGATCACCCTGGAGTCCTCCCGCCTCTTCGAGGGCCTGACCGAGTGCGACCGCTTCATCGACCGCGCCGACGCCTGGGAGCTCCCCGAGGGCTTCGCCGCCATCGCTTCCGCGGCGGCGGGCGTGCAGGCGGGCTTTGAATGCGCCGAGAAAAACATCTTCGGTCTGCAGTTCTATCCGGAGCAGAACGATCCGGACGGCCTGCGCATCCTCTCCAACTTTGCCTGCAATATCTGCGGCTGCGCGCAGGATTGGTCCGTCGAGGCCTTCATCGAGGGCCAGGTCGAGGCCATCCGCCGCCAGGTCGGCGACGGGCACGCCCTCATCGCCATCTCCGGCGGCGTGGATTCCTCCGTCTGCGCGGCTCTCATGCACCGGGCCATCGGCCGCAACATGCACTGCGTGCACGTCAACACCGGCCTCATGCGCAAGGACGAATCCGTGCTCATCGCCAAGGTCTTCGGCGAGGAGCTGGGCATGGACCTGCGCATGGTCGACGCCGAGGCGCGCTTCCTCTCCAAGCTCGCCGGCGTGACGGATCCGGAGCGCAAGCGCAAGATCATCGGCGAGGAGTTCATCCGCGTCTTCGAGGAAGAGGCCGCCAAGCTCGGCCAGGTGGATTACCTCGTGCAGGGCACCATCTACCCCGATGTGCTCGAGAGCCGCGGCGTGGGCGGCGTGGTCGTCAAGAGCCACCACAACGTGGGAGGCATGCCCGAGACCATGCGCTTCACCGGCCTGGTCGAGCCCCTCAAGGAGCTCTTCAAGGACGAAGTGCGTCAGGTGGGCGAGGCCCTCGGCCTGCCGGCCGATATGGTCCAGCGCCAGCCCTTCCCGGGCCCAGGCCTTGCCGTGCGCTGCATCGGCGAGGTCACCAAGGCCAAGCTGGATATCCTCCGCGAGGCGGACGCCATTTTCCGCGAGGAGATCGCCAACGCCGGCCTGGCGCGCAAGATCTGGCAGTATTTCGCCGTGCTGACCAACATGCAGTCCACCGGCGTGCGCAACGGCTCCCGCACCTACGATTACACCGTGGCCCTGCGCGCCATCAACTCTGTGGACGCGATGACGGCCACCGCCGTGCGCCTGCCCTACGATCTGCTGGAGACTTGCGTCACCCGCATTACCAGCGAGGTGCCCGGCGTCAACCGCGTGGTATACGATATGACCGGCAAGCCCCCGGCGACCATCGAGTGGGAATAACTGACAAAACCCGCAAAGCCTTGAAAACACTGGGTTTTTGAAGCGGA
>CACZOT010000200.1 GCA_902782795.1 uncultured Eubacteriales bacterium
AATTACGACGCCCTCAAGCGGCTGATCTGCTCCGTCAGCGGCCGGCAGGAGCTGGACAGCGGCCTGGAGCTGATCGTGCGCATCTACGTGTTCGGCACCGTGGCCCTGAGCTGCGAGTGGATCCTGGGCGAGTGCCGGGCCACCCCGGAGGAGCTCGCCGAGAGCTTTTACCTGTCCTTGCCCGCGCCGCTGCGGCCGTATCTTCTGGAGGAATGAGAAGATCCGCCCAAAACGTCTCAAAATAAGAAGGCACGACAGGATCGTGAATTGCAATCCCTCCCGGAGCGGGTACAATGGATGCGTGAACAACCCGCCGCGGAAGGCTCGTTTTCTCCAAAGCGCAGGCCGCGCACGCGGGGGAACCGCAGTCGGCGGGGACGCTGCAGAAAACAGGGAGGACGAGAGAATGACCATCAAAGCCATCACGTTCCGGGAAAACGGCTTCTACACCCAGCCCTTCGTCATGGGCGGCGAGGAAGGCCCCGACAAGTTTGATCCGAACGTCCGCTATCGCGGCGCGCTGACGAATTACCTGATCGACACCGGCGACGAGGTCATCCTCGTGGATACCGGCCTGCCCGCGGGCACGCCCGAGGAGGTTCCGGACGAGAAGAGCCTCGCCTTCACCGGCAGGGACGTGGGCACCTATATGGAGCGCTTCGCCGCCCTGGGCTACAAGCCTGAGCAGGTCACGAAGATCCTCCTTACCCACAAGCACGCCGACCATTCGGGCGAGCTCAGGTCCTTCCCGAACGCGCAGATCTTCGTAAACGAGGAGGAAATCTCCGCGGCGGAGCTGCAGGGCGTCCAAAACATCACGCCCGTGCGCTTCGCGGACGGCGCGTACTACAATTTCCCCGCCAGCCAGAAGATTTGCGAGGGCGTGTATTACATCAGGGCCAAGGGCCACACAAGCGGCAATTCCCTGGTCGTCGTGGAGATGGACGGCCTGTTCTACATGATCCACGGCGATATCACCTATGTGGACGAGGCCCTCTACCAGAACAAGCTCTCCGTGGTGTTCGACGATCTGCCCGCCGCCCGCGAGACGCTCGACCGCGTGCGCGAGTTCATCCGCAACCATCCCACGGTCTACGTTTCCACCCACACCCCGCAGGGCCCCGAGAACCTGGCGGCCGAGCGCGTGATGGACCTGGACAACCCGGTGGAGACCGTCTTCGAGGAGTACGATTTCTCCAAGGGCGAGGCCAGCGGCAAGTACGTCTGCTCCGTCTGCGGTTACGTCTACGACCCCGCCGAGCACGACGGCGTCCCCTTCGAGGAACTGCCGGAGGATTGGAAGTGCCCGCGCTGCAAGCAGCCCAAGGAGAAGTTCAACAAGGCCTGACAGGAGGGAAACGCCATGAGCGCCGGAGGGATTATCGGGATCGTCGCCGCGGTCCTCGTCCTGTGCTGCCTGTGCACCCATCGCCGCGTCCTTCGCGCCGCTATCCGGCATGAACCCATGCCCAAGGCGCCGAAGTGGCACGTCTGGGTGCCGGAAAAGGACCGCCGGAAAGATTGAACCAAGCCGCGCTGCCCATGAGATACGGGGCGGCCTTCTTTGTTTCCGGGGAAGAAAAGCGTTGCAATATCTCCGCGCAAGGCTTACAATACGGGTATCATCGGCCTTTGGGAGGACCGTCGAAGGGGAGGGGGAAAGCGCGCATGACGTATTCCGTCATCGGCATCCTGGCCGCGGCCGTCCTGCTGATCTCCAACCGGGATCTCTTCTGGCGGCTGGACGGCGGCGAGCTCGCCCCGACGCAGAGCAGTTACCGTTCCTTCCTGTTGGGCGTGATGTGCTATTACGTCACGGACGCCCTCTGGGGCCTGCTGGACGCCCATCACCTCACGACGCTTCTGTACGCGGACACCGCCGTACACTTCGCCGCCATGGCCGCCGCGGTCATGCTCTGGACGCAGTATGTCATCTCCTACCTCGAGGGCGCGGATCGCTTCGAACGCCTCCTGTACCATACCGGGCGGGTCTTCTTCCTCTTCGAGACTGTGGTGGTGGTGGCGAATTTCTTCCGCCCGGTGCTTTTCTGGTTCGACGCGGACGGCTCCTACCACGCCGGCCCCGCCCGCTACGCGACCCTCGCCATCCAGATCCTCATGTTCCTTTTGACCAGCGTGTATACCCTGCGCGTCACCGCCCGTTCCGAGGGAAGGGTGCGCCTGCGCAACCGCACCATCGGTTTTTTCGGCATTGCCATGACGCTGCTCATCGCCGCGCAGGTGTTCTTCCCCCTCCTGCCGCTGTACGCCGTCGGCTATATGCTCGGCACGAGCATCCTCCACAGCTTCGTCTTGGAGGACGAAAAGGAGGAAAACTGCCGCGAGCTCGAGCGGGCGGTGGAGCGGGGCCGCCTGCAGTCCCGCGAGCTGGCCGAGAGCCGCGAAGCCCTCCGGGACGCCCTCGCCGCCGCGGAGCGCGCCAACCGCGCGAAAACGGCCTTTCTTTCCAACATGAGCCAGGAGATCCGCGCGCCGATGAACGCCATCATCAGCCTGAACAACACCGCCATGAACGACCCCGCGGCCAGCGACGAAGTCAAGGAGTGTCTGGAGAAGATCGGCGGCTCCGCCCAGCGCCTGCTTGGGATCATCAACGATATCCTGGACATGTCCAGCATCGAATCCGGCCGCATGACGGTCCAGAAGGAGGAGTTCTCCTTCGCCGATGCGCTCGAGCAGGTCAACGCCATGATCGGCGGCCAATGCTCGGACAAGGGCATGCGATACGATTGCCGCGTCCTCGGCCGCGTGGATGACCGCTATATCGGGGACGCCATGAAGCTCAGGCAGGCGCTCGTCAACATCCTGGGCAACGCCGTCAAGTTCACCCCGGAAGGCGGGGAGGTGCTCTTCACCGTGGAGGAGACCGCCCGCTTCGACAAAAAGGCGATCCTTCGCTTCACCATCCGCGATACCGGCATCGGCATGAGCCGGGAATACCTGCCCCATATCTTCGAAGCATTCAGCCAGGAGGATTCCTCCTCCGCGAGCCGCTTGGGCTCCACGGGCCTAGGCTTGTCCATCGCCAAGAACATCGTGGAGCTGATGAACGGGCAGATCGATGTGGAGAGCGAGAAGGGCAAGGGCACGACCTTCACCGTCACCGTGACGCTTGGCCAGTGCGAGCAGCGCGACGAGGCGGCGAGGGAAGGGAGAGCGCCCCGCGAGAGCTGAGAGCGCTGACGGAAAACGCCTTCGACGAGGACGTGGAGCCGCAGAAAGCGGGAGGGGCTCAGCGCCCGCCTGAGCAAACCCTTGGAGCCGCGGGCGCCCTTTAAAACGCTGGAGGAGCTCGTCCGCTGAAAAGCCATTTCCCCCAAACGCCGCACAAAAGACGATACAAAAGGAGTGTTTCCCCTTGCCGCAGGCTAAATCGGGCCGCCTGCCCGCCTTCTTCGCCGTGATGTTCCTGTTCAACATGGCGGCGAACTTCGCGCATCCCGTCACGCCGTCCATCATCCAGAGCCTGCGCCTGAGCGATTATATGTTCGGCCTGGCCCTGGCCTCGCAGATGTTCGTGAACTTCCTCTTTTCGCCCTTCTGGGGCCGCATCAACGATTATCTCTCCAGCCGCCGGACACTCCTCGTCTGCGGGCTGGGCTACGCCCTGGGCCAGGTGTTTTTCGCCTTGGCGCGCACGGAGATCCAGTTCGTCCTGGCGCGGATGTTCGCGGGCATCTTCGTGGGCGGGGCCTATGTGAGCTTTCTGACCTACGTCGTCAACGTCTCGGCCCCGGACAAGCGGGGCAGGGGCATGGCCATCACCGCCACGGTGCAGAGCGTCTCCTCGTCGTTCGGATATTTCGCCGGCGGCATGCTCGGAGAGATCGAGATCTTCCTCCCCGTGTGGGTGCAGGCGGGGACGCTGGCCGCCTGCGCGCTGATCTTCTTTTTCATCATGGCGTACGACACGCGCGAGGAGCTTTCCACCCTGCGCGCGGGCGAGCTCGCGCGCCAGTGCAACCCGCTCTCGGCGTTCATCCAATGCCGCCGCTTCATGACGCGGATGATGGCCGTGCTCTTTCTTATGTACGGCCTCTCCAGCATGGGCTACATCGCCTTCGACCAGTGCTTCAATTATTACATCCGCGATCAGTTCTCCCTCTCCTCGGGCTATAACGGCGTGATCAAGGCCGTGCTGGGCGTGATCTCGCTCGTGGCCAACAGCACCATCTGCATGTGGATCCTGCGCCGGGGCGATACCGCGCGCTACATGGTCGGCGTGATGCTGATCTGCTCCGCGGCCATGGTGGGCGTGATCCTCCTGGAGAGCCTGGTGCCGTTCATATTGGTGAACGTGCTGTTCCTGGCCTTCTATTTCATCAGCACGCCGCTGAGCCAGAGCATGGTGGCGGACCTGGGCCAGGGCGGCGATATCAACCTGGTGATGGGCGCTTCGAACGCCGTGAAATCGCTGGGGAACATCTTCGGCTCGCTGTTTGCGGGGTTCATCTACGAGGTCAACGCGAAGCTGCCCTTCGTGTTTGGGTTTGTCGCCTTCGCGGCGGCCTCGGCGCTGATGGTCGCCTACTGGCGCATGGAGACCGCCGGAAAGCGGGCGGCCTGAAAGGGGAGACCTGGCATGAGGAGTATTTTGATCGCCGATACCACGCGCGAGGAGCGGGAGCGCATCGTCGCGGAATCGATCGGGAACATCGACGGGGCCTGCGACGGCTGCAGCCCGGGCATCATCGAGATGTACCAGGAGTACATCGACGGCGTGAAGGAATTGCGCGAGGTCAATATGGAGTTCCGCGCCCGCTACACCTCCGGCATGGAGGGCCCGACGCGGAGCGATTGCGGGTATAGCGAAGGGCGTTAGCGCGAAAAAGGCGAAAGGGGGCGGGGAACATGGCGGACCGGGTGATCCTGCACGCGGACTGCAACAACTTCTTCGCTTCCTGCGAATGTTTGGAGCGGCCGGAATTGAAGAACGTGCCCATGGCCGTGGCGGGAGACCCGGAAAAGCGCGTGGGCGTGGTGGTGGCGAAAAACGAACTGGCCAAGAAGTTCGGCGTGCGCACCACAGACACCGTCTACGCCGCCAAACGCAAATGCCCGGGGATCGTGTTCGTCCCGCCGCGGCACAGCCTGTACCGGCAGGTCTCGCGGAAGGTCAACGCCATCTACTGCGAGTACACGGAGTACGTGGAGCCGGCCTCCATCGACGAATCCTACCTGGACGTGACGCGGGCGCTGCCCTTTTTCCACATGACAGCCCGCGAGCTGGCCGACGAGCTGCGCGAGCGCGTCCGGCGCGAGATCGGTATCACCATCTCCGTGGGCGTGTCCTTTTGCAAGGTCTTCGCCAAAATGGGCAGCGATTATAAAAAGCCGGACGCCACCACCGTCATCACCCGCGAGAATTACCGGGAGATCCTCTGGCCACTGCCGGTCTCGGACCTGCTGTTCGCGGGCGGCGCGGCGGTGAAGAAGCTGAACGCCAGGGGCATCGAGACCATCGGAGACCTGGCGCGCTCCCAGCCGGAGGCCGCGCGCGCGTTCCTGGGCAAGCAGGGGGAGATGCTCTGGCGCTACGCCAACGGCATCGACGAGGAGCCCGTGCGCCTGTTCGGGGAAGAGCGGGAGGTCAAATCCGTCAGCCACGGGCGCACCTTCCGGCGCAACCTGGTCAGCGAAATGGAGATCCGTACCGCGCTGGTCTACCTCGTGGACGAGGTGGCGCGTTCCCTGCGCCGCCAGGGGCTCAAGGGCGAAGTCGTCAGCGTGACGATCCGCCGTCCGGATATGACGGATATCTCCCGCCAGACCACCCTCGGGCACCATACCTTCCTGCAGCACGAAATCCAGAAGACCGCCATCGCCCTCGTGCGCGAGCATTGGCGGCCGGGCGACCCCATCCGCGCCATGACGGTGGGCGTCAGCAAGCTCGTGCCGGCAGGTGAGGCCGCGGAGCAGATTTCCCTCTTCGACATGGTGGGGAGCGCCGCCGCCGACCAGGACAAGCGGGAAAAGCTCGAGGAGGTCGTCGAGGCCCTGCGCAAAAAGCACGGCGACGGCGCCATCACCCTCGGCTACCAGAACAACGAGGAGATCGGCCTCGGCCGCGGGGAACGGAAGGACGGCCCCTGACCGCTGGGAACGCGGCCGTACTCTTCGGCGGAAAAAAGCCAGGGAAAGAAAAAAAGCGTATTGACTTTTCCCGGCCGGAGTGGTAAACTCCATTTATCTATTTTGCCGGAGGACGAAGAACACGCCCCCGGAGGGCGCCGCGCTAGAGAGCATGGATCGGAGGCTGCAAGTCCATGTCGCGGCGTGCCGGAAGGTACCACCTTCTGACGGCAGACGGTCTCCGCGCCCGATATCGCGCGGTCAAGTGGCTTATAAAGCAAGCGGGGTGGAACCGCGGATGCGCAAGGCATTCGTCCCAGAGGTGGG
This sequence comes from uncultured Eubacteriales bacterium, assembly GCA_902782795.1. Taxonomy (GTDB): domain Bacteria; phylum Bacillota; class Clostridia; order Christensenellales; family Aristaeellaceae; genus UBA1224. Next base: position 6,421 of record CACZOT010000200.1, read on the forward strand.
GCGGGTGTCTTTTTTGTTTGCGGTCCCCGCTGCCAGGAACGATCGAGAAACCGAAAAGAGGAGAGGGAACACCATGAAGATTATCTACAACGACGGCCACGTCGCCGAATGTCCCGCCGAGGAAGAACTGGAAGTGCTGCGCCATTCCGCGGCGCATATCATGGCCCAGGCGGTCAAGCGCCTTTACCCGCACGCCCATTTCGCCTATGGCCCCGCCACCGAGAAGGGCTTCCATTACGATATCGACCTGGGCGACGTCAAGCTCAGGGACGAGGATCTGCCCGCCATCGAAAAGGAGATGGCGAAGATCGTCAAGGAGAACCTGCCCTTCAAGGTCTACCCGCTGCCCCGCGAGGAGGCCGTGAAACTCATGCAGGAGCGCGGCGAGATCTACAAGGTGGAGCACATCGCCGATCTG
>CACZOT010000201.1 GCA_902782795.1 uncultured Eubacteriales bacterium
AGGGCGCGGGATGCGCGGTGGCGCGTGGCGACGGGTGGCCTCGCAGAGGCCGTCCGGAGCCGTGCGCCGCCCCCGGGCGGCGGCCCGCAGGCCGCGCGAAGCCCCAGCCTCGTCCCGCTTTCTGCAAGCCCGCGATCTGGGGCGCTGAAGGCTCCGCGTCCCTCTGCCAGGGGGGCAGGGGGCGGACGTATCCCGGCGGAGACCGCGTGTCAGCGCGCGATGAAGGGCATATACAATCCGCCCTGGACGCTGCGGCCGATGAAGTGGACGTAATCTCCGGTGACGGTATCGTACCAGTCGGAGAAGGCGACGCGCGTCTTCGATTCGCGCAGATACCGGGCCACCGGCGCGACGAGAGCGCGGAAGGTCTCGTCCTTGGGAGCCATGGAGGCCGTCCAGAGGATCCAATCGCTCTTGGTGTAGGTCTTGCGGGAATCGAGCGGCAGGCCGTAGGCGTTCTGGCGGGCGAGATAGGAATCCGTCTCGCGCTCGTAGAACTCCTCGGGCAGAAGGCGCATCTGCAGCACGCGGTCCCACACGAGGTTGTACTTCATGCTCCAGCCCTGGCCGTCGAAGGTCAGCGCGGTGGCCTCGTCCGTGCGGGCGCGCTCGAGCCAGCTCCGCGCCATGGCGCGGGCCTTCTCCTCCCAGGAGGCGCTCTCCTTGCCCAGGAGCTTCTCGATGCGCGCGTAGCAGGCCACGCCCACCGTCGCCTTGGCGGCAAGGTTGACGTTGCGGGCCAGGTGCCCGGCGAAATCGTCCGTGCAGAGCTGTTCGCCCGGGTCTTCGCCGAATTCGACCAGGTAGCGGACCCATTTGTCCAGCAGCCCCTCGTACTTGCGGACGAGCCCGTCGTCCGCGCCGAAGGCCACGGCGGCGTACATCATCACCAGCATGTTGCCGCATTCCTCAACGGGCATCTGGTTCTCGTGGCGGTAGGGGTTCGTGCCCGCCGGGAAGAGGTAGAAGGGCGGGAAAGTCTCGCCCTGGGAAATGCGCTCGCGGTAGGCGTAGACCTGGCCGGTCACGTAGGGATAACGGCCCACGTCGTGCGGGGCGAAATCAAACTCCCACACCGGCAGGCTCGCGAAGCGCAGCACCGGGCGGCACAGGGCGTTGACCAGCTCCGGGCAGAAGCGCAGGAAGATCGGGACGGAGGGATAGCTCACATCCACCGTGGCCGCGCAGCCGTTGGAATCGTTTTCTTTGGAGATGAGGGCCATCTCCCCCTCCGGCGTGGCGATGAGCTTGTGCGCGGCGAAGGTATGGCGCCAGGCAGCGGCGGCGATGGCGGCGTACTCCTTGCCGCCGATCTTCTCCGCCTCCTCGGTGACGGAGGCGTCCAGCACGTCGCAATCGTGCAGGAGTGCGTCGCGGCGCGCGTGCAGGCGCGCCACGGCGTCCGGCACGGTCTCCCCGTTCCGGGCGTGCCAGGCGCGGCAGAGCGAGCCATAATAGTTGATGGAGGCGATATCGTCATAGGCGAGATAGCAGAAGGCGCGAGCCGGGCCGCGCTGGGCGATCTTCCCCTCCCAGCGGAAGGCGAGGCCGTCTTGCTCCGCCTCCACGCCCGCGGGCGCAGCAAGGTAGAGATACCCCCAGTCGATGGTGATATTGTCGCCCGAATGGCACAGCGGCTTTTGCGTCATCTGCCCGCACAGGGCGAAGCGCAGGCCGTCCTTTTCCCAAGCGGCGCGGTACATGGCGGGGCGTTCCGGGCCATTGTAGGCGAGGCTGTCGTCGGCGGTGAAGACGATGGCCGCCTCGTGCGCCTTGCCGTCCGCGGAGGCGAGGGCGAAATCCACCAGCGTCACCGGCGCGGAGAGCGTATCGAGGTCCTCCGGCAGGGCAGGAGTGGTGAAGCGCACGCTCAGCGTGACGCCGCCGGCCGTCTGCTCCGAGACGGTGGACGTGGGCGTGACGCGCTGCAGGACGGTCTCCATGGCAGGCTCCTCGCCCAGGCCCAGGAAGCGATAGGTCTTCCCGTCCACGGTCAGGCGGCCGCGCAGGGGCTTTTTCGCCCCCGCCCAGTGGGCGCTGTCCGCGTCGGTGAGCGTGTCGGCGGGCATCCAGATGGAAAAATACGGGTCGTTCGCGACCAGCGGGATGGCGGGCAACCGATCGATCTGCATGGCGAAGGCCTCCTGACAGCTAGTATGGAACCGGAAAAATTATAGCACCCGCGCCCTGCGGCGTCAATGAAAGAAGCGGCTTCCCGAGGGGGGAGAACGCCCGTTGTCTCGCCCCTTGCCCGGGCCCCCGCCGTCCGCCCGTGCGGGCGGGAGCGCCCCTTGCGAACGGTGCCCGGGTGCGGTATACTGTGCCTATCACAACCGCACGGAGGGAACGCCCCATGGCCGGAAAGCGCGCCGTCCGCCTGAGCCGGGAGACCGACCTGCTCAAGCTGCTCGCCATCGTCATCATGCTGATCGATCACATCGGGGTGGTGCTCTATCCGCGCAACGTCACGCTGCGCATCATCGGCCGGTCGGCCTTCCCCATCTTCTGCTACACGCTGGCTGCGGGCTGCTGCTACACGCGCTCCATGGGCAGATACGCCCTGCGCCTGGGCGTCGCGGCGCTGATCTCGCAGCCGTTTTACGCGCTGGTCCTCAACCACACGAACCCCGCCATGCGCGCACTCACCTTCGAACAGCCGGTCCTGGACGCCCTGAAGTGGTACGGCTATTCCTTCCAGACCTGCAACATCATGGTGGTGCTGCTGCTCGCCCTGCTGGTCATCTGGACGCTGCGGGAGGAGAAATACCTCCTCACAGGCCTTTTGGCCTTCCTCGTGATCTGGCTGGACGCGCGCGGCTGGATCGTCACCAGCTACGGCTGGGAGGGCGTGACGCTCGCGGTGCTCTTCTATCTGTTCATCGACCGGCCGCTGACCTCGCTGTGCTGGGTGGGCGGGTTCATGCTCTGGTGGGCGATGCAGGGGCGCAGCTACACGTTCCTCGGCTTCCATTTCGGCATCCAGGTGTACGCCCTGGCGGCGCTGCCCTTCATCTACGCGCCGCTCGACCGCCATGCGCGCGTGCCCAAGGCGGTGTTCTACGTCTTCTATCCGGCGCACCTGGCGGTGCTGTATTTCCTCAAGCGCATGCTGCAGGGCGGCTGAGGAAATTTTGTAAATCCTTTGCGAACCGCCTTGACAGCGGTCCGGAAAAGGCATATACTATCTCCTGTTGACACGATATGCGCCATTAGCTCAGTTGGTAGAGCACCTGAC
>CACZOT010000202.1 GCA_902782795.1 uncultured Eubacteriales bacterium
AAGAGGACCGACGCGCCGCGAAAAAGCGGAAATCTCCTCTTTTCGGCGCGACCGGGCCGGCAAACAGGGAAAAATTTCGCGCGTTGGAGATTGCTATTCTCGGCGCGCTGTTTTATAATAAACTGTCTATGTTTCGGCATATACGAAAACGCAGAAAACCGGGAGGAAGAGATCCGTGTCTGAGAATAGCCGTCCCACCAATCCGCAAAGGCGCACCGCTCCGTCCGCACAGCGGCCCCAGGCGGCCGGCGCCCGCTCCCAGTACGCGCAGCGCCCGGCCGGGGTCCGTCCCGCCGGCGCCCGCCCAGCGGGGAGCCGTCCCCAGGGGAGCCGACCCCAGGGCAGCCGCCCGCCGCAGAGACGCAGGAGGAAAAAGAAGAACAATTCCGGGATCGTCGCATTGCTGCTGCTGGCGGTCGTGCTGGTGATCGCTCTGGTCGTGATTATCCCGCGCCTGGGCAGGAACAACCAGCCTGAGCAGCCCGTCGTCGCGCAGCAGACCGCCGAAACGACCGAGGCCGCCGTCACGCAGTCGCCTTCGATCGCCACGGCCATCGCCACGCCCGGCCCCGCCATCAAGGCCCAGACGCTGGACCCGGCGAACCTCTCCATCAACACCGCGCTGGACGGCACCTGGCGCAGCATCCTCCTTCTGGGTACGGACGCCCGCCTCTGGGACGACATGAAGCACACGGACACCATGATCGTCGTGTGCTATAACCTCCAGAACGGCTCCGTGCGCCTGATCAGCGTGATGCGCGATATGTTCGTGGATATCCCCGAGAAGGGCAACGTGCGCCTGAACACCGTCTCCAGCTACGGCGGCATCCAGCGCCTGGCCCAGCTGCTCAACGAAAAGCTGGGGCTGAACATCCAGGAGTACATGATGGTCGATTTCGCGGGCTTCCGCAACGCCGTGGATATCCTCGGCGGCATCGAGATCGATATCACCGAGACGGAGATGAACTACATCAACTACTCCCTGACCGAGCAGGTGAACCTCCTGGTGGAGAAGCGCTACCGGCAGCGGGTCATGGAGGAATGCACCCTCACGACCTACGGCCCCGCGACGCACCTGAACGGCATCCAGGCCCTGGCCTACGCTCGTATCCGTAAATCGGACAACGATTACAAGCGCACCGAGCGCCAGCGCACGGTGGTGCTGGCCGCGGTCAACAAGGCCATGCAGAGCATGACCGTGCCGCAGATGACGCAGATCGCCGGGACGATGCTCCAATACGTGGAGACGAACATCCCCCTGACCGGGCTGATTCAGCTCGCCGCCAAGGTGATGAGCAGCGGCGTGGGCGATATCCAGCAGACGCGCCTGCCCATCAACGATTCCTTCAAGGGCGAGACGCGCAAGAACGTCTGGGGCATGTACGACGTGGACTGGGCGCCCAATCAGCGCGAGGTGCAGTCCCTCCTGTACGGCTATTGATCCCCGGGTGGACAGGGGCCGCGCGGCGCGCCGTGCGGCCCGCCCTTTTCGCTTGTTAACAAGCGCTTTGTTTGCCGGGGCGGCGAACGTGTTATAATGGATGATACCAAGAGAGGAGCGCGCCATGAGCCGCGATACGCAAGCCAGGCTCCTGCGCGCCGTGCGCGCGCACGTGCCCGCGGGGGCGAAGGTGCTCGCGGCGGTCTCCGGCGGCGCGGATTCCACGGCGCTCCTGCTGTTGCTGCACACGCTCGCCCAGGCGGGGGAGATCCGTCTGGCGGCGGCGCATTTCGAGCACGGCATCCGCGGGGAGGAATCCCTGGGGGATATGCGCTTCGTGCAGGATCTGTGCGGGCGGCTCGGCGTGGAATGCTTCTGCGCGCGGGCGGACGTGCCCGCCGAGGCCAGACGGCGGCGCATGGGCCTGGAGGAGACGGCGCGGGAGATGCGCCGGGCCTTCCTCGAGGAGGCGCGGCGGAAGACCGGGGCGGATCTGATCGCTCTGGCCCATCATCGCGACGACCAGGCAGAGACGGTGCTCATGCACCTCTTCCGAGGCGGCGGCGTCTCCGGCGCGGCGGCGATGCGCGCGCGCACCGGGGTGTGGCTGCGGCCTCTGCTGGAGATCGGGCGCGAGGAACTGCGCGCATATCTGCGCGATCAGGGCATATCCTGGCGCGAGGACGCCACCAACGCCGAGGGCTGCACGCCCCGCAACCGCCTGCGCGGCGAGGTCATGCCCGCCGTGGAGGAGATCTGGCCCGGGGCGACGAAGGCACTCGGGCGTTATGCCGCCATCGCCGCGCGCGAAAGCGATTTTTGCGAGCGGGCGGCGGCCGGGTGGATCGAGAATGCGGGGGAGCGCCATCCCTACGGGCTGCTTTTGCGCCTGGACGGGAAGCCGCACGAGGCGGTGCTCGCGCGGGCCGTGAAGCGGCTGTGCGGGCAGGAGGCCGAGTATACGGACGTGGAGCGCGTCCTCGCGCTCGTGGAGGCCGAACGGGGCGCGTTCGTCCCGCGTGGAGCCGCGGTCGCCGAGATCCGGCGCGGGCCCGAGGGGCTCTGGTTCCTGAACGGGCTCGAGCCGCCGCGAGAAACGCCTCTGCGCCTGGACGGCGAGACGGCCTTCGGCGCCGTCGGAGCGTTTTCCGCCGGCCCCTGGGAGAAGGGCCCCATTCGCGGAGATCCATCCGTGCAGGCGCTCTCCGCCGCGGCCCTGGAGGGCGCGAGCGCGCGGCCCTGGCGCGAGGGAGACCGCATCCGCCCCCTGGGAATGGGCGGAAAAAGCCGGCTTCTTTCCGATCTGTACGGGGAGAAGGGCGTTCCCGCGGCGGCGCGGCGGTACATGCCCGTCGTCGTCCGCGGGGAGGATATCCTCTGGGCGGTCGGCGCGGCCATCGCCGAGGAGGCAAAGCTCGGGCCGGGCGAGGCCGCGGTGCGGGTCGCCTGGCGGGAAAACGGGGAATAGGCCGAAAAGGCTTTCGTATACGAGAGAATACAGGGGAGGAACACGGCCATGATGAACGATTTGGCATACGTACTCTACACCAAGGAGCAGATCGACGAGATGGTCCAGAAGCTCGCGCGCCAGATCGAGCGCGATTACGAGGGCAAGGACCTCGTGTGCGTCTGCATCCTCAAGGGCGGCATCATGTTCATGGCGGATCTCATCCGCGCCATCCGCATCCCGCTGACCATCGATTTCATGGCCACCTCCAGCTACGGCTCGGGCACCAAGAGCGCGGGCGTGGTGCGCATCATCAAGGATCTGGACCGGGATATCACCGGCAAGGACGTGATCATCGTCGAGGATATCGTGGATTCCGGCCTCACGCTCACCTACCTCAAGGAGTACCTGAAGAGCCGCGGCGCGGCTTCCCTGAAGATCTGCACCCTGCTCGATAAGCCCGAGGGCCGCAAGGTGCCCCTGCAGGCGGACTATTTCGGCTTCACCACGCCCAACGCCTTCGTGGTCGGCTACGGGCTGGATTACGACGAAAAATACCGCAATCTGCCCCTGATCGGCGTGCTGAAGCCGGAAGTTTACGAAAAAGCCTAACGGGCTTGAACTTTCCGCCCGAAGCGGGTGGTATACTGGATGCGTTCGCGGCGGAGAGGCTCCGCCGGCGGGCTGGAAAGGCGGCCCGCGGAAAGCGAGGTACACGGTTTGAATCGGAATAAATTTCTGCGCATTCTCACAGGGCCGCTGATGTACGTGCTGCTGCTGGTGGTCGTGCTCGCCGTGGTGCAGATGCTCGGCACGCGCAAGCAGGTCCAGCCGGAGGAGCTCAGCTACACCAAGCTGCTCTCCCTCATCGAACAGGATATCGGCGCCGAGGGCAAGGACGATCTGATCACGGACGTGATCACCACCGGCAACACCCTCATCGCGCGCAAGGCGGGCTCGTCCGTCGCCGACGCGCAGTTCAAGGCGGCCGAGCAGTATGACTACTACACCTACCTGGCCTCCGTCGAGCAGTTCATGAACGACGTGAACGCCCTCTACGCCAAGAAGCTGGGCGTGGACGCCGGCTCCGTCAGCGTCACGGATTACAACTTCACCTACGGCGTGGTCATGCCCCAGGGAACGCCCTGGTGGATGGAATGGCTGCCCCTCCTGGTGATGATGCTGCTCTTCGCCGCGCTGTGGTATTTCCTCATCCGCAGCCAGACCGGCGGCAACAAGGGCGTGATGCAGTTCGGCAAATCCCGCGCCCGGATGAGCGATCCGGAAAAGAACCGCGTCACCTTCAACGACGTGGCCGGCCTGGATGAAGAAAAGGGCGAGCTGGCCGAGATCGTGGAATTTCTGCGCAACCCCCAACGCTTCACGGAAGTGGGCGCGCGCATCCCCAAGGGCGTCCTGCTGGTCGGCCCGCCAGGCAACGGCAAAACGCTCCTGGCCCGCGCGGTCTCCGGCGAGGCGAAGGTGCCCTTCTTCACCATCTCCGGTTCGGACTTTGTGGAGATGTTCGTGGGCGTGGGCGCCAGCCGCGTGCGCGATCTGTTCGACCAGGCCAAGAAGCACGCGCCGGCCATCATCTTCATCGATGAGATCGACGCCGTGGGCCGCCAGAGAGGCGCGGGCCTGGGCGGCGGACACGACGAGCGCGAGCAGACCCTGAACCAGCTGCTGGTGGAAATGGACGGCTTCAGCCACAACGAGGGCGTCATCGTCATGGCGGCGACCAACCGCGCCGACATCCTCGACCCCGCCCTGCTGCGCCCCGGCCGCTTCGACAGGCAGATCACCGTCAATTATCCGGACGTCAAGGGCCGCGAGGAGATCCTCAAGGTCCACGCGCGCGGCAAGCCCCTGGCCGAGGATGTGGACCTCAGGGTGCTCGCCCGCCGCACCCCCTACTTCACGGGCGCGGACCTCGAAAACGTGCTCAATGAGGGCGCCATCCTGACCGCCCGCGCGCACGAGAAGGTCATCACCATGAAGACCCTCGAGGAGGCCATTACCCGCGTCAGCGCCGGCCCGGAGAAGAAGAGCCGCAAGGTCTCCGAAACGGACAAAAAGGTCGTCTGTTATCACGAGGCCGGCCACGCCATCGTCTCCTGGAACATCCCGGAGTGCGACCGCGTGCACGAGGTCTCCATCATCCCGCGCGGCTCTGCCGCCGGTTACACCATGTACCTGCCGGACGAGGAGGTCTCCATGATCACCTCCAAGCGGCTCACCGCCCAGATCGCCAGCCTGCTCGCCGGGCACTGCGCCGAGGAGATGATCATCGGCGACGTGACCACCGGCTCCACGAGCGATCTCAAGCGCGCCACGCAGATCGCCCGCAGCATGGTCACCGAGTACGGCATGAGCAAGAAGCTCGGGCCCATCTTCCTCGGCGAGGAGCACGAGGTCTTCCTCGGGCGCGATTTCTCGCAGACCCGCGCCAACGTCAGCGACGAGGTCGTCAACGCCGTGGACAGCGAGGTGCACGATCTCCTCGCCAACGGTTACGCCCGCTGCCAGGAGATCCTCACCGCGAACATGGATAAGCTGCACGCCCTCGCCAAGCTCCTCGCGGAGAAGGAGAAGGTGGACGGCGCCGAGTTCGAGGCCGTCATGCGCGGCGAATACCCGCCGAAGGACTCCGCTCCGGAGATGCCCTTCGTCGAGCCCCAGGCGGAATAACCAAAGCGATGGACACCAGGCGGGATGCGGGCTTTTTCCGCATCCCGCCGTCGTTTCCGGGAACTTTTTCCCGGCCCGATTCGCCCCATGGGAAAGGACAGAGCATGCGCGCAGACTGCCACATCCATTCCACCGCCTCCGACGGGACGGCGCGCCCCGCCGAGATCGCCCGTCTCGCCGCTCGGGAAGGCTTCGACGCCATCGCCCTCACCGACCATGATACCATGGA